>CBFGQF010000187.1:0-3495 GCA_965650865.1 uncultured Alphaproteobacteria bacterium
ACAGGTTCTTGGCGATATAGGCCGGATGCTTGGTGAAACGATAGGGGCCGGATGTGATGATGCCGCGATGGGTGAGGTTTGAAAAACGAAGGCCAAAGGCCATGGTCGCCCATGTATAGACAACAAGACTTGCAATGAAGATAACCGACCAGATAGTCGTAAAGAGCGGGTAGTCCGCGACAATTTCTTTCCAATCCGGTGCGGGGCCTTTGTTGAGGTAATATCTGTCAAAAACAGACCAGAACGGTTCATAGCATATCAGCGCCACGGTCCAGCCGAGAAAGGTCGGCTCTGATGATCGCTCATGCGTATCTATCACGCGCAGCGCGAACAAATAGCCGCACGTTGTAAATAAAAGGTCGATTGTAAGCAGGGTGAACGAGGCGAGAATGGCCATGGTGAGAATGTCGGCATTCTGTACCGCCCCTTGAAAGACTTGTACGTTCTCAGGAAGATTTCCAATATTTCCGCTCAGCAGAGCGAACATCAGGGGCGTAAAGAAACCCTTGATCAGCCATGATCTTGTATGCGGTAAAAGAAGGGATTTATCGGCGCGGCGATATTGGCCCAAGGCGATTAATCCCACGTTATAGTACCCGTCTTCCGGGGATGCCATGACGCTATCGACGAGTATGATGTATAAAATGGCCGTCGGTATCAGATAGGGAAGCAGGAGGAAAAAAACGTCCCATGCAGGTTGGTAACGCGGGTGGTCATATTCCGGGAAGATGATGTAGAGGCAGGCGAGCATGCCTGTCGTCACTATAAATCCCAGAATTTTTATCGCACAGCGTTTGACATTGAAGTCCCGGCGCGACCAATCAAGCCCTGTGCTGCTTCGTTTGTGTGTGCCCAGAACAAGAATTTCCCACAAGATCATCGAGAATGCACACGCGCCCATGATGATCAGAGTTTTGTATGCGGGCTGCAGACCGATGTCCCATAGGGCCCATGCGGCAAGGAGTAGTGCCATCAGGCCGATAAGGCCTGTGCTGTTGCTTGTTGCCGTTGCTGGTTTTGACAAAGGGGAGTTGGATGGCATGGAGTGTCGCCCTGGATAGGTTTCATGAATTATAAACCCTATCGAAGGTTCTGCCTATCCGCAAAAGAGCGTAAAAAAACCCGCATAATGCGGGGTTTTTTGTTAATTGTATTTCTTTTTCACTGTCTGGCTCGTGCCAAAGCTTGGTGCTTCATCCGGTCCGCGCGGCACGGGCGGGAGAAGCACGGTGCCCTCCGGCGGTTTTGCACCCGGATCTTCCGGGGCGACAGGAATTGTGGATCCGGGCGGGGGTACAAAGGTTTGTGATTTATATTCCGATGGCGGGATCGGGGCATTCGGGTTGCCTGTATCGGGGGATACGCCGCGCAGCATGGGTTCTTCCTGCGGAACGCGTGGTTCCGGAATGGCATCGGTGGCCGAAGACGGGATCGGGTTTTCCGGCGTGGCTATCGGGCGTGGTGTTGTCGTGGCCGTCGGCACCGGTGTGGGGGCCGGAACCGGTACGGCGGCCGGTGCCGGAGTTGGCGAAGCAGCAGCAGCCGGGGCTGAAGACGGCGGTGTTGTCACGACAGGCGGCGTTGCATGTGTTTGCGTGGTTGGTGCATAGGTAGGTGCGGCAGCAGCAGGCGCCGGAGCCGGAGCAGCCTGTGGCGCAGTTTGCGGTGTTGTAGGCGCAACAGGAACATAATTGCCACCACTAACCGGGGCCGATGGCGGAACATAAATCGTGCCGAGGGATTTCTGACGTATATTATCCTGCGGCATTTCATAGGCCGTAAAACCATGGCGGTCATCCGCGGGTGCAGCGCTTGCCGGAGCTTGCGATGGCACGGGTTGTTCGGGTACAGGATAGGCACCGGACTGATAATCCTTCTGGTCCGCATTGTTTGCATAGGCATAGTCAATGGTGCAACGGCTGTTGATACAGGTGGCGGAGATCGGCGGGTTCATGTTACATTGCGGATTGGCTTCCATCGATTTACCGCAACGTTGCTGATAAGTCGCCTGAAGGCTTTGCAGGTTCATTTTGTTGACGGGAACGAAGCCGCAATTGTCAGCACAGCTATTGGTGATGAGCGTGCATTCTTCGTTGGTCGTGCAGCGCTGCATGGCGGCCGCCACCATAAGGTCTGAGGCATGGACGGCGGCAGGGGCGAGGCCGATAACGGCAAAGCCTGTAAAACCCAAAAATAATTTTTTCATATTGATCTCCACAATCTGTAACGTAATGGAATAAAACAAATTAACACTGTCCGCTAGTATTTTGTTCCATAATCATAACAACTCTGGACAGAGAGGGTTCCTTTGGGCATAAATTGCGGGTCTGGAAGGGCCTTTAGCTCAGTTGGTTAGAGCGTTCCGCTCATAACGGAATGGTCGCAGGTTCGAGTCCCGCAAGGCCCACCAGACGCCTCAGGCTGTTTACCGGTATCAATTCCTCTGTCATATCGCTGAAGTGAACCTGCGCTTTTTAAAAATTGCGCGGCGGAGCCGCGCGGGGGTTCGAGTCCCGCAAGGCCCACCAGATTTTCCAGACAGTTTGCCGGCATTTGATCCCCCCATGGCCGTTCAAGCGGGAACCAAAACGGCACCATCCTTGTTTGTTGAACGACCAATCAATTAAACAACAAGGATTTATCGCTATGAAATTGTTTACGAAATTTGTAGTTGGTGTTGCCGCATGCGCTGTTTTGGCGGGGCCTGCAATGGCCGATACGATAAAAACCACCACCACGGTTACACAAGCCGAAGGCACCTATCCGGACGGCACACATTATGAACGTCATACCGTGATCGAGCGTGCGCCGATCAAGCCGGGTCACGTGACGTTTTACTATTATGACCCGGAAGTGAAAGCGATTGTTGCTGGTTCCGAATTGACCAATGAAATGATCGATTTATGGGATACAAATGACAATCATGTCATCGATAACCATGAGTTCTATAATAACGCTCTGGTCGTTTATGAGCCGATTGAATACACAAAACGCACATTTCAGGATATTGACGGCGTAACAACCCTGACCAAGGAAGAATATACGCTCCGTCTGCAACAGCTACCGGCTTACCGTCACCTGAACAAGGATGGCAGCGAAGGCCTGAACCTTTGGGAATTCACAGGCGTTGGGTTTCAGGATGCCGATCATGATAACAACAATCAGGTCAGCTATGATGAATTGCGCAATGCGTTTTTCGCCAAGGAAGGCTTGATCAATAAGCCGCTGAAAATGAATAACTAATTTGGAAGGAGGCGAGTATGATGGGATTTTTCAAACGCCTGTTCGGGCTGGACGATTATGAACATCGAAAAGCCAAAGCCGTGGCACAGGATAAGGCTGTGCGCGAGCGCCTAAGCCAGAATGACTATGACAAGAATGTCAAAGACACGATGGCCGGAAGCGATCCGATCTCAAAATATTAACGATTTTTGGAAACCCCGCTGAAAGGCGGGTTTTTCTTTGACTTCTCGCTTAAAATCGCTATAAATCGCC
>CBFGQF010000188.1:0-3475 GCA_965650865.1 uncultured Alphaproteobacteria bacterium
GACCAGTGACGCTATTTTACTCGGCGTATTCTTCTTCCAGATAGTCTCTCAATTATGCGCCAGCTGGCTTTGGACAGAAGGTATGGCGATTGCGCCGTCGGCGGCGTTGATGGAAGCAATGGGGGGAATTCATCCGGCCTATTTACTGTTCTTGTCACTTCTGGCGGGGAGGAGTTTTCCGAACCATTTTCATGTAATTGCCGTGGATCGGGTGTTTTATATCAAACTCTCGCTCATCGGCCTTATGTTGATTGGCGTTTATCTGATTTCCCTGTAAAAAGACCTATGTCCTTCGTTCAAAACCTATCGCTGCACAATGTCCGCTGTTATCAGGCCGCGCGTATGGAATCGGTCCATTCCGGCCTGATTGTGCTTTGCGGCCCGAACGGTGCGGGGAAGACCAATATTCTGGAGGCTGTTTCGCTTTTAACCGCGGGTCGCGGTATTCGCAATGCCGCAAATGATGAAATCCAAAAGCGCGATGGCGATACGCCATGGGCCATATCGGCGCAGGTGGAAACCGGCGGGGCGCTTGTGCAAATCGGAACCGGCATGGATGGTGGTTCCGGCAAACGCACGGTGCGGATCAATGGCGTTGCCGCCCGCAGCCAGATGGCGCTGGCTGATTATCTTGCTTGTGTCTGGCTGACGCCGCAAATGGACCGGCTCTTTCTCGATACTGCTGGCGGCCGGCGCAAATTTTTCGACAAGCTCATTTTCGCGTTCGATCCGACCCATGCAGGGCGCGTTACGCGGTATGAAAACGCGATGGCGCAACGTTCGAAGCTGCTACGCGAAGGGAATTTTGACCCGGCGTGGCTGAAAGGGCTCGAGGCACAAATGGCCGAAACCGGGGTCGCCATATCGGCGGCGCGGCTTGATTTTTGCGCGCGGTTGCAACGTGCCTGTGACGGTGCCCATGAACAGGAAGAAGGTTTTTTTCCAAAGGCAAAATTGCATTTGTCCGGCACGGTGGAAGAACTGCTTTCAAAAATGCCAGCCGTCGAGGTGGAGGAAATGTTTGCGTACCAGTTACAACAATCCCGCACGCGCGATGCCGAAACCGGTGGCGCCGCCACGGGGCCGCACAAAGGCGATTTGCAAGTGCGTTATGCGGCCAAAGACATGCCGGCCGATCAATGTTCGACGGGCGAGCAAAAAGCCTTGCTGATCGGCATAATTCTCGCTCATTCCCGATTGATGGCGGCAGAGCGCGGGGCGCCACCGGTCCTGCTTCTTGATGAGGTGGCTGCGCATCTGGATGAGGATCGCCGTGCCGCGCTGTTTGATTTGCTGGACGCTTTGGGCGGTCAGGTGTGGATGACGGGCACTGACATTGCGCTGTTTTCCGCGGCCCAAAAACGTGCACAATTCTGGTCTGTGCGCGATGCATTGATCGAAAAAATATAGAGTAAAAATTTCATTTAAAATCAAGAAGTTAATGTGTTGAAAAACGGGCGGAAAAACCTATATTTTTCTGTCTATCACCATCCCCCCGTGCTATAAAAAATCCTTCGAATAAAGGTATCAAAAATCATGAGTGAAGCGGCCCAGAAAATGGAATCAGAGAACGTACAACCGGCAGAATACGGCGCAGGATCGATCAAGGTCCTGAAAGGGCTAGATGCGGTTCGTAAGCGTCCCGGCATGTATATCGGCGACACCGATGACGGGTCCGGCCTGCACCATATGGTCTATGAAGTCGTCGACAACGCAATCGACGAAAGCCTTGCGGGTCACTGTGACCGCGTCGATGTCGTTATGAATGTCGACGGATCTGTCACCGTGCGCGACAATGGCCGCGGTATTCCGGTTGATATCCACCCGGAGGAGGGTGTATCCGCCGCGCAGGTTATTATGGTGCAATTGCACGCGGGCGGTAAGTTCGACCAGAATTCCTATAAGGTTTCGGGCGGTTTGCACGGCGTTGGGGTTTCCGTCGTTAACGCGCTGTCGTCCAGACTCGACCTTAAAATCAAGCGTCAGGGCAAGGAATGGGGAATGACATTCCGCCATGGCGAGGCCGATGAGGATTTGAAGCCAATTCGCGATCTGGAGCCCGGCGAGCGCAATGGAACCGAAGTGACGTTTCTGCCGTCGCCCGAAACGTTCACGACAGTGGAATTCGATTTCGAAACGTTGGAAACGCGTTTGCGTGAGCTCGCTTTCCTGAATTCCGGTGTCAATATTTACCTGACTGACATGCGGGGTGAAGAGCCACGTGTCAGCCATTTCAATTACACTGGCGGCATTCAAAGCTTTGTTGAATATCTTGATCGTAACAAAAAGGCGTTGATCAAATCGCCTGTCTCTGCGGTCTACGAGGAAAACGGCATTACGGTCGAATGCTCCCTTGAATGGACAGACGCATACCACGAAACAATGCTCTGCTTTACCAACAATATTCCACAACGTGACGGCGGGACGCACCTGATGGGATTCCGCAACGCGCTTACCCGCGTTTTGAACAACTATGCCGAAGAAAAAGGCTTGTTGAAAAAAGAAAAGATCAAACTTTCAGGCGAGGATATGCGCGAAGGTTTGACCTGCGTCCTGTCCGTCAAGGTGCCCGATCCGAAATTCAGCTCTCAAACCAAAGACAAGCTCGTATCAAGCGAAGTGCGTCCCGTGGTGGAAGCTGCGATCAATGACAAGCTTGCGACATGGTTTGAAGAAAACCCGGCCGAAGGCAAGGCGATTGTCGGAAAGATTATCGAGGCGGGCCTTGCCCGTGAAGCCGCGCGCAAGGCGCGTGAGTTGACCCGCCGCAAGGGTGTGATGGATATTTCCAACCTGCCCGGTAAACTCGCTGATTGCCAGAGCAAGCACCCCGAAGATTCCGAAATCTTCATCGTCGAGGGAGATTCCGCGGGCGGTTCCGCCAAACAGGCGCGCGACCGCAAGAATCAGGCGATCCTGCCACTGCGCGGTAAAATCCTGAATACCGAGCGCGCGCGTTTTGACAAAATGCTCTCATCCGAACAGGTGGGAACGCTGATCACCGCCCTTGGCACGGGTATTGGCGCGGATGAATTCAACATCGATAAAATCCGTTATCACAAAATCGTTATCATGACCGACGCCGACGTCGACGGCGCGCACATCAGAACATTGCTTCTGACATTTTTCTTCCGATACATGCCAAGCGTGATTGAGAAGGGATATCTCTATATAGCCCAGCCGCCGCTTTATAAGGTGAAGCGCGGCAATGTGGAACGGTATCTGAAGGACGATGCCGAGATGGAAAGCTATTTGATCAGCGAAGCCATTACCGATGTTAAGTTGGTAGAGGCAAACGGTGCAGAGCGCGCGGGACGAGATTTGAACGACATGCTTGACAAGGCCCGCTCTATCCGCGCGGCCATTTCTGCGCTTGCGCAAAAATCCGGCAGTCGCGATGTTATTGAACAGGCCGGTATTTCCGGTGCGTATGACGAAAAAATGTTCGAAGACCCGGCTTATGCATCATCCGTTG
>CBFGQF010000189.1:0-3427 GCA_965650865.1 uncultured Alphaproteobacteria bacterium
CAAACCTTCCTATGCGGATAAAAAACAATCCCCGGCTTTATTATTGCGTCTGCTTATTTGCGTTTGGCTTCAGGTAAAAATGTGGCTGAATTGGAGAAGAGGGCAGATCCTTTATGTCCGCGCACATTACTTGGCTTTCCCGTCTGCCCTTATTGCCCGGATTTTTGGCATGCCCATCATACATGAAATCAATGGGCCATATGACGACGTGTTCATTGCCTATCCAGGCTTGAGAAAACTCCGCTCGATTCTTGTGTGGGTTCAACGCAAACAATATGAATGGGCGACAGAATCTATCGCCGTTACAAATGAATTATGTAAATTAATAGCTGTTGAGAACAAGGGCAAAGAAGTTCACCATATCCCAAATGCCGCAAATACGGATTTGTTTCATCCTGACTACCAAAGACCACAAAACGCGCCCGGCAAATATGTTGTGTTCTTTGGCAGCATGGCTAAATGGCACCGGATCGACGTTATTTTACAGGCTTTTTCAAACCCTGTATGGCCATCGGACACCAACATCGTTTTTATTGGCGATGGTCCAGACAAACATCTGGTCGATAAAGCCGCAAGCCAGAACCCGCGTATCCAGTCATTAGGGCGAATGCAGCCAATCGATATGCCGCCTTATATTGCCAGCGCTTTATGCGGTCTTGTCACCACGGGAAATGTTCACTCTGATACAGGCAGCCAGACCTTGGGCGACCGCGCAGGAACGGGCTTATATCCGCTCAAACTCTTCGAAACTCTGGCGTGCGGCGTGCCGGCGATCGTGACGGATTTTCCGGGTCAAGCCGATCTGATCCGCGCTGGAAATTGCGGGCTTGTGATACCGCATGACGATGCGGAAAAACTGGCGTCGGCGGTTGCGGAATTGGCGTCAGACCCGGGCGCCGCCAAGGCGATGGGAATGCGTGCGCGAGAGATGATCGTGCAGGGGCATAGCTGGGATATTCGCGCCGCGCAAACGCATGACATTCTCATGGGCGTCATCGATAACAAGACCGCCTGAAAAGTTAAAGCATAACTTTAAAATATCATTGGAACGCCTTTATTTATCGGGGTTTTTAAAAGATTAGACCCCCTCTTACCAACCTATATACTATTTGTCATAATATACATTATCACATTTATGGGTGTTATTCCCTGTCATCTCTCATGCGGCTCACGGCCCGGTCCGCGGCGTCCTGAAACGGCAAGAAAACAAGATCGGCACCGGCGGCTTTCAGCGCCTCCGCCTCATTGGCGCGATGCGTTGAAACGGCGATCCTGCCTTCAAATTTTTCGCGCTTCAAACCATCGATCAGAATTAAACGCGGATCCTGATGCGTTACCCCCAGATCGTGCTGGGGCATCGCGGAAACAACCCATTTCGTTTTCGACAACGGCAGCGTGGAAATAAATTCGTGATCACACGCATCGCCATATAGCGCGTCATAGCCGATTGACTGCCAATTGCGCACCTCATCCGGATTAAAATCGACAGCCAGAAGCCTGGCATTATCCGCCTTCAAATGCTCGGCTATAGCGCTGCCGTAACGGCCCAGTCCGAACAGGATGACATCGTATTCCTTTTGACTATCTGCGCCGGCGCTATCGCCGCCCTCTTCACGGCTTGGCACTTTCCGCTCAAAAATTCCTAAAACGGGTTCCAGCCAACGATAAAGCTCATGCGAATAGGTGATCATATACACCGATAACGCTATGGTGATCAGCCCCACAAGCGTGACAAGGCCAAGCGAAGCCGCGTTGATATGGCCCAATGTCACACCCATCGCCATGAATATCAGGGAAAATTCGCTGATCTGCGCAACGGTGAGGCCAGCCAGAAAACCCGTGCGTTTGCGATAGCCCATATACCCCATGATCGCGAGCACGATCAGCGGATTGCCTATCAGGACGAAGGCCGAAAAAATCAGCGCCGGATAAACTTGCTCTCCCAATAAACTAAGGTCCAGTTGTGCGCCGAGCGCTATAAAGAAAAACAGGAGCAAGAAATCGCGCAGCGATGACAGGCGTGCGATAATCGCCTCCCTGAACGGCGTGGACGCGAGGGAGACACCGGCCAAAAGCCCGCCCAGCTCCTTGCTTAGGCCAAAATAATCACCGACAGCCGCGAGCAGCGCAGCCCATCCGATGGCAAAGACAATTAATAGTTCTGCCGAATGTGCAATTTTTCCCACCAACGGCGTGGCAAGATAGCGGATAAACACCATGACAAAACCGAGCATGACCAAGGCATAGAAAAGGACGCTGCCGATTTGCATGAGCGGATTATCTCCTTCACCCCCTTGCCCGCCAATGCCAAACGTGGACAGAACCATCATTGCAAAAACGACAAATAAATCCTGCACGATCAGGAATCCTATGGCGATCCGCCCATGCAGAGAATCGACTTCTTTCTTGTCCGATAAAATCTTGACGATGATAATGGTGCTGGAAAAAGTAAGCGCAACTGCGACATACAAGGATGTAACGGCATCAAGCCCGAGGCCCAGTCCGATTAAAAAGCCGAATAGCGCGGTGAAGAAAACCTGCCCCAATCCGGTGGCGACAGAGACAGGCCCCAAAGTGCGGACCAGTTTCAAATCCAGTTTCAAGCCGACAAGGAAGAGCAGAACCGCAATGCCGAGTTCAGCCAGAATCTCGATATTCTCATGGGATTGGACAATCCCGAGTGCCGACGGGCTGGCCAAAACCCCCACGGCGATAAAACCGACGATCATGGGCTGGCGTAACAAAAGCCCGACAAACCCCACCACCGCAGCCAGAGCCAGAAGGGCCGTTATCTCGTAAAAAGGCGATGTGTGTATGAAATCCAGATGGGGCAATTGGTCCTCACTGCTACATAATGCAGGCCTGTGCGTAAACAAGACCATTATACTGTGACTTTAAGGCGCAGCGAAATGAAAACACGTGAGTATACGGCACGCAGGTCGCCAGACCGCTTTAATCGCCGGATAGAACCGCTTTCAAAAGCGCCGCGTGGTCGCTGTAGAGAGACTCCGGCCGCGCCCCGTGTTCAATTAATTTCGGCGCTAATGCACGAATCATATCCGGCGGACCGGCAAGGTAGATATCAAAATCCTTGAGATTGCTTTCCGCTGTGGCCACATATTCACTGACCGGCGTTCCAATGATGGATTCATAGCGTAAATTCGGATTGGCCGATGAGAGCTTTTCCAGCTCTTCATGCACGTAATAGCGGTCATCCTCGGTCGCGACCCCCCAATATAAAGCAATTCTGGCATGATTGTTCTTCACGGCGTCTTCGGCAACCGCCTTAAGCGGCGAAATGCCAAGTCCACCCGCCACCAACAACAAAGGCCGCGTGGCCGATGGGCGCCATACGCTTTCGCCGAAGGGCCCGCGCATGCGCACGGAATCGCCAACCGTTAACGAATTGATGGCATAGGTCGCGGCA
>CBFGQF010000190.1:0-3424 GCA_965650865.1 uncultured Alphaproteobacteria bacterium
GGGAATCTCGTGCGGGCCATGCAAGCATCCTATGCCCTGCCCGGAATTTTTCCACCCGTCGAAATAGAAGGCCGTAATCTGGTCGATGGCGCGCTCGTCAATCCCTGCCCCGTCTCCGTCTGTCGTTCCATGGGTGCGCGTTTGACCATTGCGGTCGATCTACATGCCGATATGATCGGTAAGGCAACCAAGCCGGGGACCAATTACCAAACTGTCGCGGGCTTTGATTTGTTCGACGAAAACCAAGTGCCGCATGAAGACCAGAAGCCATTCCTTGGAAACCCATTTGCCATGAAGATGTTCATGCGCGAACCGGGTAAGGCCAGCCTGTTCGGTGTGATGGTGTCCTCGCTTGGTATTATCCAAGATCGCCTGACACGCTCTCGCCTCGCGGGCGACCCGCCCGACATTCACATCAAGCCGATGCTGGGCCATATCGGCATGCTGGAATTTGAAAAGGCGGATGAATTGATCAGGATTGGTGAGGAAGCCGCGGAACGTATGCTTCCAGAAATTCTGGCGGGGGTCCATTTATTTGTACCGCCGGATCAACGCCCGGGGTATGAACCTTCCGAAGACCTGCCGCCGCAGGATACGGATAATTTGTTTTAGATTTTGCTATTTAGCGTAAGTGCCCTCATAAGGAGAATATCCCTCAGGCGGGCCAGCTTGTATAGCATCAGACATATCCATCATCTTATAGGCGATAAAGAGCGCAGCGAATAATATTAGAAAGCCTAGAAGAATTTTCTTTATCATTTATCAGCTCGGTTGCTTACGTTTCTTGTGCTTGCGGTCCGGCAGAGCTTTGCCCCAACGCAATTCATCGGCAAGGTATGTCGGCATGACGTTGTTATAAACCGCCATCAGGTTTTTCAGGGCGTTGTTCACTTCCTTCGGGCTCTTGCAATGCGCGAAGTTCGCGGCGTGAAGGCCGGAACGGAACAAACAGGTATCGATACCGGATGCATTCGCGCCAACGATGTCATGCGCCATGGTATCGCCGAGCATTACAGTCTGCGCCGGATAGATATCTTTCTTTTGCAGATATTGAATACAGTAATTGAAGATATGTTTGTGCGGCTTGCCGATATAGTTGACGATCCCGCCGGAATCTTCATAACGGCGTGCAAGCAAGAGCGGTCCGCTGAGCAATCCCGCACCGATCATCGATAGGCTATCGGGGTTCAAGCAGAACGCCTTCAGACGTTTTTGAATGGCCTTGCGGATGAGCGGATCATAATCAATGAGCGTCTTGCGCGGGTAATCCATACCGAGGATTAAAACGGAATTCGCCTGATCGATTTCATCGACAACCTCGACCCCCGTATCCTTTAAAATTTCATCCTGACCACGGCGACCAAAGACATAGACTTTGTCCCCAAGGCCGGCGAACAATCCTTCCTTGCGGTTTTTAAACCCTTCCTGAATAATTTCGGTAGGCGTGACGATGCAGTTATACAGGCTGGGACCAAGGCCCATCTTTTTCAGCTTCGCCTTGTTTTCCTCGGCATTGCCTTCGGTATTTGAAAGGATGATGATCGTTTTCTTGCGTTCTTTGAGTTCTTTTAGCGTATCAACGGCGCCGGGGAATAGATCTTCACCGTCATGGAGCACGCCCCATTGATCGATGATGAACCCCATATAGCTGTCGGAGATATCGGAGACCCCCTCACAGAATTTCGTTTTTGCCATTGGTTAGCCTAAGGACATAAGAATCAAACACGCCGTTCTGCCCGATTATGGCCGGAACGGCGTGCCCGATCAATAGCTTATTGTCGCTTTACGCGGCTTTGCGACCCGATGAATCCCCGGTTTTCCGCGGCTCGCGACCCGTAGCGGAACACAGAATCTGGTAAAGCTTGCCGACATCGGACGACGCAAAGGTCGAACCCAGCAGGTCGCCATGGTCTGTCGCGGCGGCCTGATCATACACTTCCTCGTACTGGCGGACAAAGCGGCCGACATAGTTGCGGAACTCGGAATCGCCCGTGTATTTCTCACGGATCTTGTCGAGCGGCAGACGGTCGCCCATTTCGACGAGGCGGCGGGTAAAGGCCGCGACATCGCCCTTCTGATAGGACTTCCAGGTTTTTTCCTGAATTTCGCCTTCCAGCATGCGGGTAACATCGACGGAGAGAGAGTGGAGCGATTCCACAACGAACTTCGCGGAGGTAAGGAACCCGTCGCGCTGTACGCGCCATTCGTGTTCCCGCAAGGATTCGATCTTCGACATCGCATCTTCGGCGGCCTTGAATAGATTGTTCGAATGGCGGCTGAAATTGTTCGACGCGTCTTCGGATGCCTTGAGGGCTTTCGTGGACACGACGACCAGGCGTTCGGATTCCTCCGATAATCTCTCGCGGCTTTCTTCGATCTTGCTCGATACGGATTTGACGGCGTCGCCAACGTCGGACAATTTGCCTGTGAGGGTCGAAACAGCCTTACTAATCTCGTCCGCCGTGCGGTTCGATGCCTCCGCAACCAGATCGGCCTGCGACGACAATTCCGATCCGTATTCGCGGGAGGTGCTCAGCGAGACTTTCATCTGCTCTGCCACTTCGCGTGCACGCAAGGCGAAGCTATCACCGGCTTGTTTGAGCTCGGACAACGCGGACTGCGAGGATTTAAGGAGCGTCTCCGCCTCTTTCTGAACGGATGCCACCAGATCTTTACCTTGGGTAACCGTTTCAGCGCTGGCCTCGGACAGCTTGCGGCTTTCGATAAGGGCACGGGCACCGGCCTCATCGAATTTGCCGGCGGCATCGTCAGCGGCTTTTTCGGCCTGATCGGCATGACGCTGGAATTCATCGCCCGCATCTTTAAGCTGCGCCACAGCCTGACCGACGGAAACCGACAATTCATGGAATTGTTCGTTGATCGCCTTTTGTACGGCCTCGATCTTGAGCAGTGCCTGATCGGTTGTCAGGTGGATATCCGATGACTGGTCATCGAGCGATTTTTCGAGCTGGCGCATCTTCTCGGCGGCGTTGGCGGCGGCTTCCTCGATATCGCCTGTACGATCACGAAGATGGTCGCTCGATTCCACAAGGATGCGGGAGGCTTCATCCGCGCCTTCTTTGAGTTTCACCAGACGGTCATCGAAGATTGCGCCGATTTCCTTGAGATTGGACAGATTTGTGACAGTAGTGTCTTCGAACTCACCCCGCAAGAGTTTGAACTGCTCCTCGGCTTCTTTCGCTTGGCTGACGGCACGAATATAAACAGGCTCTATCGCACTCGCGGTTTTTTCAAGGCTCTGCTCGACCGTTTCCATCGCGGATGTCGCCTTGGTGCTGGCTTCCTGCAAGGTTGTAATACGGCCCGATAATGTGTCTTCAAGGTTGGTAAGATCGCTCACCGCCGTTTGTGTCGTACGGCCGATTTCGGCACAGCTGTTTGTGACATTTTCGGTTAGGCGTGT
>CBFGQF010000191.1:0-3407 GCA_965650865.1 uncultured Alphaproteobacteria bacterium
CTGGTTTCTGGGCGGTGAGTGGTTATAACTTGTTATCAGGTTGTTGAAATGAAACGATCCCTTTTGATCGTTCGGTAAATCGGGA
The DNA here is from genome assembly GCA_965650865.1 of uncultured Alphaproteobacteria bacterium. GTDB lineage: Bacteria > Pseudomonadota > Alphaproteobacteria > Micavibrionales > Micavibrionaceae > Micavibrio_A. Next base: position 86 of record CBFGQF010000191.1, read on the forward strand.
AATTTATCACAGGGGCCTTTCGATCCTTCCAGGCCCGGCACAAATGCTACAAATGGACTCTCAACATAACCCATTAAAATAAAATCCCCTCAAAGCCGATGGTCTGCCGATTTGGGAAAATTAGCAATATAAAATCTGCAAAGGTTAACAACGGTTTATGGCGCAGCGCATCAAGAATCAGCGCGTTAACCAAGACAGGGCCTGTTTCCACCGGGACGGTTTCATGAACTTATCACGCGCCTGATGATATTCGTAGTTGCGCACCAGGATATCGCAGACCTGTTCATACTGGCTGCGGTTTTCTTCGATAAGACCGTCCGCGAAATCCTTCAATCTCTTCATGTTTTCGGGACTGCCATCGTCAATCTGGATGCTGGGATAATCCGCGCGGCGGTCCGATACCAGGGATTTGTTGAAAAGGAACAAATTGCCCTCCATATCCTCCTTGAAGGCATCGAGCAGTGCCGATTCACCGGCATGAAAGAAGATATTTATGAGGGGGAGATCGTTAACGGGATCGACAACGCCGAGCGAGCCGAATCTGTTCCATTCGTCTTTTTTAATCCGGCGGTTGGTATAGCCAGTGCCAAGACCAATCATGACTACTTTTTGCCCCGGAAGCAGATGGCGGCGCAGGCCGCCGAGGTAGGTCACGGCGGGATTGTCAAAAATGCTGCCATCGATCCCCGTGTATTGATAGGGGCGGATGTGGCCTGGCCAGCGTGCTTCGAAATGGTGGCAGGGAAAATAGGTCGGCGCGGCGGTCGAAGCCATGACAGTGTCATAGAGCGAAACATCCGGCGGGGCTGGATGCGTCATCGCTCCGCGATTGATCCTCATATGCTTGAACCAGACGGCGTGCCCGCCCGTATCCATGAAGTTATTTTTGGTGTGCACAGGGCTTGCCGCCGTTTCGCCGTCTTCCGTGACGAGTTCCAGCTGTTCCCCGTCGATATTGTACGAGGGGATGATCAAGCTGCGCAGGGAATCGCCAAGCTTGGCATCGCCATAAAGGGCGCGAAGGGCGCGGCCCAGATTTGCGGGATTATAGTGGCCATGACGGAAAAGGGATTGCAGCTGGCCGATCCGCATGGTGCGATTGTTGAAATCATGGATCAGGCCGCGCAGTTCCCGGAAGCGGTCCGGCGGGAAGATTCGCTCACCCTCCCGTTCATAAAACCGGACAAGGTGGCGGGCGCGATATTTCGGACGGCCCCGGTCATCCTCATGGCGAAGCGTCAGGGCGGCATTGAGAATCGCCCCCGTGGACGGCCCCGCGAACACATCCACCATATCGGTCATGCGAAGGTCTGTGTCGGCCTCGATCCTCGCCATGATCTGGGCGGGGATCAGGCCGCGCAGGCCGCCGCCATAGTTGAAAAGAGTGATAACCGGGTGGTCCGCGGGGTTCAAAGGAATGTTCCTAACGCCTTGTGATACTTAAAAATTATTATACCTGTTCAATTCGTTCCCCGTAAATGGAAACAGTCGCTGCACTGCATTATGATCATAAAAGAAAAAAACCGGGCGCAAGGCCCGGCGAGTTGAACAGGGAGGTTTCACGTCTGGGAGACGTAGGGTACATCAGATGCACCCCGCAACGCCCTAAAGACGTTGCAGGGTGTTTATATCCTGAATCGGGCGGATAAGTCCACCTATAATTGTGGAATTCTGATATGCAATTTATGCATATCAGGTGGCAGTTTTTTATAACTTTGTTTCGCCGATGGTTTTCAAAAGGAAATCCTTGAAAATCGCGATCCGTTTCGAATGGCGGCGTTCTTCCGGATAAACGAAATACATGCCAACCGGCGGACGTTCGGTGGAGGAAAGGATGGGGGTGATATCCTTATCGCCTGCGACAAGGTAATCGGGCAGGGCGGCAATACCGGCACCGGCCTTCACCGCCTCGAAAATCGCGTAGATGGAGTTCATGCGGATCACATTCCCGGCACCGTCTTCCAGTTCTGCTACGCGGAATAACCAATTCGGATCCGCGAACGGGGCCGGTACATTTTCGGGATAGCCAATCAGCGTATGGGATTTCAGGTCGCTGACATTTTTGGGTGTACCGTATTTTTTAAGGTATTCCTTCGATGCGCAAATCTGGAAGTGAATATCGGTAAGGTGTTTTTGAATAAGGTCCGGTTGTTCCGGTTTATATAGGCGGATGGCGGCATCGGCTTCGCGCATGCTCAAATTCAAAATACGATCATCAAGCAGCATGGTGATCTGGATATCAGGATGTTCTGAGCGCAGCTGTGCCAGTTTCGGTGCGAGCCATGTCGAGCCGATAAATTCCGCTACCGTGATACGAAGTGGCCCTTCCGGCAGCTGACGGGAGTCTGCGAGTTGTCCCTCGATCATCGCAAGCTTGCCAAAGATTTCTCCGGCAGTTTTGTGAAGCAGTTCGCCCTCTTCGGTCAGAATGAGGCCGCGCGCATGGCGATGGAACAAGGTCACACTGATGGATTCTTCCAATGTGCTGATCTGACGGCTGACCGCGGATTGGGAAAGGTTCAGCGTTTCACCCGCATGGGTGAACGATCCGGCCTCTGCCACCGCATAGAAAATGCGCAGTTTGTCCCAATCCATTTTATTCCGCGGCCTCCGCCTCTTTAACCATTGTTGTTTCGTGAATACTTAAATATTTATCGGCCTCCAAGGCGGCCATGCAGCCCATACCGGCGGCGGTTACAGCCTGACGATATATTTTATCTTTCACATCCCCCGCGGCAAAGACGCCCTCGATACTGGTTGCTGTTGAATCGGGCGCCGTGATGATATAGCCCTCGTTATCGAGATCGAGTTTCCCTTTGAACAATTCGGTTGAAGGGTCGTGACCGATAGCAACGAACATACCGTCCACCGGCAGGTTTGTGACTTCACCGGTTTTGGTGTTTTCGATGTCGAGACTGTGTACGCCTGGCGCATCACCTTCGCCCAGGCCAACACCTTTGACTTCCTTTACCGCGCTATCCCACATCACCGAAATTTTAGGATTGGCAAAAAGGCGGTCCTGCGCGATTTTTTCGGCGCGCAGTTTATCACGGCGATGAATCAGCGTGACATGTTCGCAGATATTGGCGAGGAAGAGGGCTTCTTCCACCGCAGAGTTGCCACCACCAATGACGGCGACGCGTTTGTTCTTGAAGAAGAAGCCATCGCATGTCGCGCAGGCCGATACGCCCATATTGCGGAATTTGGTTTCGGATTCAAGACCGAGCCAGCGCGCCTTTGCCCCCGTGCAGATGATGATGGTGTCCGCCGTGATCACGCGGCCGGAATCGCATGTAGCCTTGTAAGGGCGTGCAGTAAAATC
>CBFGQF010000192.1:0-3377 GCA_965650865.1 uncultured Alphaproteobacteria bacterium
ACGTGCTCGCCATCGCGCTGTGCTGATGGTCGTTAAAAGCAAGGTTCTTCAGAAGGTAATCGCCCCAGCTCTTGTTAATTCCACGCAACTCTTTTGCATAGTCATCGTCGGACAAAGCGGTATCAAGGGCGATGGACATATATACGGTGCCGAATTCCGCATGGTTATCCATGATGCCGGATAGCACTTGCCACATGATGCCGCTTCGGCTTTCCGCGACGCGAAGCCCCCATGGCTCTGGATCGCCGGGCGTATAATAATCGGCGGGGAGGCGGCCCGTCTTCTGAACCGTCGCCTCCTCATAGGGGCCATGGATGCCGTGGCGGCGCTGAGGGTCATTTTTACGCTCTGAAGCCTTGAACGCCATCAAATTCTTGATGGATTCTTCCTGTAGCTTAAGGGCAAAAACATCAAGATTGCTTAATTGACCAAGCGATGGCGCTTGTTGAAAGGCTGCGCCCAGCCCGTTATTCCATACCATTGTGACACCTCTATAGGGCGTGTTATAGTATAACATAACGGGCCGGGCAAACATTTTATATCCCGGGGGCAAGGCTGGCTCTTACCACAATTTGCGCATCCACCCGGTTCAATTCTGCCAAATAGGCGTTGGCCTCTATGCTGAGCGGATCTGTTCCATCGCAGGTCAGCATATAGATTGCAGGAGAAATGCCGAATTTTGCCGCTTCCGCATTAAGGCGATCCTGAAGGTCGTCTGGCAGGCGGTTATATTGGGCGGTTTGTGTTTGTATATAATTACTGCGGATTTCTTCCGGCAGAGATTCAAACCAAACGGCCTTCGCGCTGTGCATATGCTCATCACCGCTATGTTCATGACCGAGGATGCCCTGGGCCGCCATCATGACCCCAAGGGCAAGTCCTGCTTGTACGCCAAAGGCAATTCCTTGTTGTTTGGCGTTTTGGTATTTGCCGCCGAACAGTTGGTGCCAACCGCTATAGGATGCCCCAAGGAAAATGGCGGAAAGGCCAATATTTGTCGCCGTCGATGCCGCGCCGGCAGCAATTCCGGCCCCAAGGACGGAGGCGTAATGAACGCTGTGTCCAAGAAGGCCCGAAAATCCGCCAAGTATGATATTTCCTCCAAATCTTGAAATAGCGGCACCCGCATCGCGCATGTTCTGGGGAAGCCTTTCATAGAATTCGACCAACTTTTGGTTCACCTGCTGTGGTGCCTGGGTATAAAGCGTGCAGATCTTTCCTTTCACAAGATTTTCAAGAACCATGCGCGCTTCCGGGTCGTGGTGAAGATCCTGCACCGCGCGATGAAGCGGAACAAGGTCTGGGCGCGGAGCTGTGTCGATTAAACGGAAGATCCCGCGCGGATCGCCGACATACATGGTGTCGATTGCCATGTCGAGGAATGGTTCCCGCGCGGTTACGGGCGGTAACTTTAATCCTTTGACAGACAGGTTTTGCGTCTTTTCTATCTCTGCCAGCTTTGCCCGCAAGATGGCTATGCCGGATATTTCATCCGCCTCCACATCCTGCAAGGGGCGTTTCAGGCCGGAGCGTTCAAACGCATCCTGCTGTTCTCTTGTGGCGAGAGGATAGGGATTGTATCCATTGACCTTATCGCCTCCCTCGACGTAACGCTCGGCCCAATAGCGTGACAGGGCGACGCGAATAACGGCCCGGTGACCTGCATTGAAGATGCCGGTCTCGGGATCAGTTGCGGCGCGCAGGGCGACCGCCTGATGAAAATTACACATGTTTTATTTGGCTTTCCTAAGTTCGTATGATTGAAAAATTTGTCAATCAGGCGGACGGCGGCCCACGCGCCGCGAAGGAAAGCAAGGGTGAGGTTTTGATTTGGGGGCTTGTTAGGGCGGCATAGGCTGACGACTGAAATACAAAAACGCGCGCCAGATCAAACGCAGGTGTCGGAATGGTTTTTTGTGCGGAAAAGATTTGATAACTGCAAAGCTCGCTCGTTGAATCCTCATGCTCTTGCGCGCCGGAATCATCGTCTGCAACGAAGATTGTCTTTTCGCCCATGCCGCTACAGATAACAAGCTTGGTAAGCCCGCCTTCATTTGAAGGCATGAATCCGGCGGGGATTGCGACCTTCACCATGACGGCCAGAATCATCAGCGCGAAAAATGCGACTGATAAGGAATGTGGCTTGCGCTTGATCATGAAAATGAAATGAGGGGCTGATTTTTTTAAATGGTCGGGGCGAGAGGATTCGAACCTCCGGCCCTCTGTTCCCAAAACAGATGCGCTACCAGGCTGCGCTACGCCCCGGACCGCCATCCTTATTACACACGGCCAGCGGGGGATCAAGACAATTTCCTAAAAGATTCCAGTAGAAAGAGCGAACGTTCCCGCTATAATCATTTTTCATGAAAGCCAGAATATACAAACCATCCCGTAATACGATGCAATCCGCTCTCGGTAAGACGAAGCTCTGGGTGCTCGAATTGGAGCCTTCGACAGCGCGCGGCCCCGAAGCCCTGATGGGCTGGACGGCCTCCGGCGATACGGACAACCAGATTCGCCTGAAATTCGCATCCGCTGAGGCGGCTATCGCCCATGCCGTCGAAAGGGGATGGGATTATACGGTTGATACCGCGCATGAGCGCACCATCCGCCCCCGCAATTATGTCGATAATTTCCGCTACATTCCGCCTGCGGATAATGCTACAAAGTAAGAAGCGGAATATTTCCCTATTACACCTTGAATAAGCGCCCGTAGCTCAACTGGATAGAGCACCTGCCTTCTAAGCAGGGGGTTACAGGTTCGATTCCTGTCGGGCGCGCCATTCCTTTTCCTTAGCATCCGCAGCACATAATCCGGATTGTCATGGTCATAATCCCGTGTCAGCATTGCTGTATTGTCTATTTATTGATAAACATAAGGGGATTTATCATGGGGTTATTCAGAAATTGACGGCAGAAATGCTGGGAACCGCGTGGCTGGTGCTGGGCGGATGCGGTGCGGCGGTTTTCGCGGCGGCCTATCCCGAGTTGGGTATCGGCTTTTTGGGGGTCGCACTGGCCTTCGGGTTAACGGTAGTGACGGCGGCCTATGCGGTCGGGCACATATCGGGGGCGCATTTCAATCCGGCGGTGACACTCGGGCTTGTGGCGGGAGGGCGTTTCGATGCCAAGCTGGCCGTGCCTTATATCGTGGCGCAAGTGATCGGCGGTTTGGTCGGCGCAGGGATTATATATCTCGTGGCGACGGGCAAGGCCGGATTTGATATCACGGCAGGCTTTGCAGCCAACGGTTATGGGGAGCATTCACCTGGTGGGTATGATCTGCGATCTGCCTTTATCGCCGAAGCCGTTCTGACGTTCTTCTTCCTGTTTATTATTCTCGGTGTAACGGATGGGAGGGCTCCTGCAGGCTTTGC
>CBFGQF010000193.1:0-3369 GCA_965650865.1 uncultured Alphaproteobacteria bacterium
GCGGTCTTTTCAAATGGTCGGGGCGACAAGATTCGAACTTGCGACCCCTTGCACCCCATGCAAGTGCGCTACCAGGCTGCGCCACGCCCCGACGGCCTTTGAAATAGCCTATTCTCAAGCAAATATCAAACTGAAATCGGTAAAGCCTGTTTAAAAGCCGCGGGTCTCCCTCGTTTTGGCCATAAAACCAGCGTATTTTAATACTCAGGATACGTCATTCATTCTTATATTCTTTAAGGACCTGCAATGCAGACACTTATTTCTAGAGCACCGAATTCCTTTACCGCTAAAATCATCTTTTGTTTATCTCTTGTTATGCTGGTCGATTTCTTGTTTTTCGATCATCCGTTCGGGGCCACGCTCGGCGCGTTCGGGTTTATCCTGCTGGCGGTCTTCCTGCTGCTCAACCCATCTGCATTACAGGGCAAACAAGGAAAGATTGTTGCGACCATCGCGATATTTGAATGTCTGCTATTAATAGAACATCCCTCGCCCTTGCGGCTTTGCCTTTATATCCTTTCCATCGCGGCACTGGCGGTTGCGGCAAGGGGGCATGTGATTACAAACGCGCTCACCTTTGCGGACAGGGTTTTTGACTTCCTGGCGCGGTCCGCCTTGCGTCCTTTGCAGGATTTTGTGAAATACGACAATGCCCGCCAACACCTCAAAAAGAAACCCGTTAAGAAGGCGGTGTTGATCGGCTGGGTACTGCCTTTCGCCCTTACACTCGTTTTCCTTTTGCTATTCGGCAATGCGAACCCCATTATCGGCAAGTGGGTCGATGCCGTGAACCTCACCCATATTCTGGAAGGCCTCAGTTTTGGGCGGATTTTATTCTGGATGCTAATGGCCGCTCTATTCTGGGCCGTTTTGCGTCCCCGGATCAAAACCTCATCATCGCAAAATCCAGCATGGGACATGGGCGTCATCAACACGCTGTTTACCCGTGATGCCATTTTGCGCTCGCTTGTCATTTTCAACATTCTTTTCGCCGCGCAGAATATCATGGACCTTGTCTATCTCTGGGGCGGTGCAGGCCTGCCGGACGGCATGGGATATGCACAATATGCGCAAAAAGGTGCATACACGCTTGTGGTTACTGCGCTGCTGTCCGCCGCCTTCGTCCTGATCGTTCTAAAGCAAGGCAGGGAAGAACATGCGCCGCCACTAACGCACACTCTCATTTATGCATGGGTCGCCCAAAATATCTTCCTGATGATCTCGTCGCTCTATCGCCTGAATTTGTATGTTGAGGAATATTCGCTGACCTATCTGCGATTTGCCGCGCTGATCTGGATGCTTCTTGTGGCGGCCGGGCTGGTATTGATCATCATCCGTATGGCTCGGGCAAAATCCAATCTCTGGCTTATCAACGCAAACGGCATGACGCTGGCTCTCGTTCTGATCCTGTGCAGCACGCTCAATATCGGTTCACTGATCGCCCATTACAATGTCCGCCACAATTATGAAATAGCCGGCAAAGGGCAGCATCTCGACATTTATTACCTATCCCTACTGGGCCCCTCGTCGCTCGGTGCGATCGAATGGCTGGAGGCGCAGCCGCAATGGCAGGGCTACAAATACGATGACAAAGCCAGACAGCGTTTTTCAAACATAAAGCATGGGCTCAAAACCGCAGAGACGCGGAGAACCCAAAATTGGCGCAGTTGGACATTGCGCGTTCATCTCAACCAGCACCGGCCGCAATAAACAGACACAACAGACTTCATCGCATTATGTCTTGTGGATAAAATCGCAACTTATCCACAGCCGGTTTTTCTGGCATTCGGGTCATGAACCTGTTATGATGGGTTCATCAAGGGGCGCATTGCGCCCTTTTATTTTTGGCCAAATCCTGGCCCACAAATGTGGGGGCACAAGGCCCACAATTAATATGGCTCATTGGCCCCACCCTTAAAGGCTGGCGCAAAATTAAGTCAATTGAATCAATAACGGTTCAAAATGATATGGGCAAAAAAATCTTCAAACCCGCAAAACGAACTAGACAAAAATGAAAAAACGCCCGCACGCCGAAGTGGGGCCACTGGGCCCGCTTTAATAATACCCGCCCCCCTGAAAAGGCGTCGTGGGCACCCGTGGAACGAAAAAGACGAAACGTATGGTGACTTTCAAATCATCCATACGTTTCAATATATTATGAGGCCTTATTAATCCCGGAAATTAAGCGGCGCGGCTATCCGCCTCGTCTTGCGGGAACAAGGCACGAAGGGCCTTCAGTTCATCCAGCATGGCTTCCAACGCATCGCGCTGATGCGCCGACAAGTCATACACGCCGGATTTGCTGGAATTTGAAGATGTTGCAGCGCTTTGCTCATTCGCTGCCGCGACCTTGCTGCCAACGGCGGCCTGCGGTTGCTCATCGGCCATGACTTGCGCCGCAATCTGGTTCTTGCCCTGCCCTTTGAGGAGCTTTTGCACGCCCTTGATCGTGTAGCCTTCGGTGTAAAGCAGGTAATGGATATGTTTCAAAAGCGCGACATCTTCCGGGCGGTAGTAACGGCGTCCGCCGCCGCGCTTGAGCGGCTTCACTTGTGAAAACTTGGTTTCCCAGAAACGCAGAACGTGCTGCTGTACGTCCAGCTCGTCGGCCACTTCGCTGATCGTGCGGAACGCGCCTTGCGCCTTCTTGCCGGATTTCAGGCCGGTTTCCGGTGCGGATATAGTGGCCGGATCGACCTTTTTAAATGACTTTTCTTCCTCAGGAGCGGAATTCTGTACTGCGAGGTTGCTCATGTCTTACCACTTCGGACTTAAAACAGGTTCAAATAAAAAAGGGGCGATTTACGCCCCCTTCGCTATCCTGTCTTTCAGGACATGTGATGCCCTGAACACCAGAACACGCCGGGGCGTAATCGGTACTTCAACTCCCGTTTTGGGGTTACGGCCAATCCTTTCACCTTTTTCGCGGATCGAAAAGCTGCCGAATGAAGAAAGCTTAACATTGTCCCCAGAAATCAATGCGTTCATGATTTCGTCAAGGACCTGCTCGACAAGGTCGGACGATTCATTGCGGGACAATCCCACCTGTTCATAGACGGATTCGGCCAGATCGGCTCTGGTCAGTGTGCGTTCGCTCATGGGGCACCTCGCTTTTTGATTGGATAGCCTAATTGTAACCTATTGATTTATATAGGTCAATAAAAGACTACGGCAAGGAAAAGGTTAATGGACGAACAACCCGGAAGGCGCGATAAACCTAATATCGCACAAGCGCCGCGCCCCACGTAAAGCCGGCCCCCATGGCCTCAAGAAGGAGCAACTGGCCGCGCTTGATTCGGCCCGATTTGATGCCCTCATCGAGCGCGAGCGGGATAGAGGCCGCCGACGTGTTGCCGTGCCGGTCGACGG
>CBFGQF010000194.1:0-3354 GCA_965650865.1 uncultured Alphaproteobacteria bacterium
CGACAACCATTTGCGTGGCGATCCCGGCATGGTCGGTTCCCGGCATCCACATCGCATCGCGCCCGTTCATGCGGTAATAACGCGTCAGAATATCCTGCAGGGTCATATTGAGGGCGTGGCCCATATGAAGGCTGCCCGTCACGTTCGGCGGAGGCATCATAACGGTAAAGGGTTTGGCATTGCCATCAGGACGCGCAGTGAAAACACCCGAATCTTCCCATGTTTTGTAATGTTTTGTTTCGATATCGGCCGGGTTGAATTTTTGGTCTAGCATAATGTCCCTTTGCAAAAGTATCCCCGCACATGCAGGGATCCATGGATGCCCGTTTTCACGGGCATGCTATTTATTCTAAATCAGGGAGTAATTTACTCATCCAGCACTTGGCGGGCAAGCTTTTCCAGCTCTTTTTGGACGATCCGCTCAACCATTGGCGGCAAATTATTGTCCATCCATTCGCGCAGCATCGGATTCAGTATCTCGCGGACAATATCTTCAAGCGTCACGCTGCCCACGTTATGGCTGGAACGGTTAATGGGCATGTTTCCGGCCAGCTTTGCCATACTGGCAATCGCGGCCTGACGAGTGGTATCGCTTAAAATCGAATCGTCTGCGGAAGCTGTCGTCATGGCGGGCTCTTCCTTTGCAAATATGTCATCGACCGATAACTCCTCGGGTTGATGATCCTGCAGGTCAATTTCAATGGGTGCAGGCTCCTCAGGGGCCGGTTCAGGCTCGGGCGTTATAGCCTCGGCCTCGGTCAATTCAAGAACATCGTCTTCTTGTGGTTCTACAGGCTCCGGCGCAGGATTTACTGGCTTGGCGGCTACCGGTTCAGGCGCAGGTGCGGGTTCGGCAGCGGTCTCCTCGCCCGAATCCTTTTCGTCGTCATCGGAAATAATCTGCCGTATGGAGGCGAGGATTTCCTCGATCGACGGTTCCTGCTCTGGTGTTTTATCGGCCATGGAAGACATTGGGCAAGGGTTTAAGAATAAATAACTGAATCAGTTTCCATTATCGGAATGCGCTTGTCAAAGCCCTATTCCGTTCTTTCCTCATATTTATCAGCACTATGGCCAAAATGCCTAAAAGACGAATTCGGCTTTGGGTTCGAATCCCGGAAGGAAAGGTACCGCCGCATCGAAAATAACACGCTCGCTTAGGATGCCGGATGCACTTTTTTTGATCAGGACGGCGCGGCCAATCCTGTCGTTCCGCCCTTTTATCACGGCCACAAGTCGGCCCTCGGGGGCAAGTTGCTCGGTCCAGGCCGGTGATATCGCGCCAATACTGCCGTTCACCACGATCAGACTATAGGGGCCATGCGCAGCACATCCCTCGGCGAGCGGGCCCATATGGGGCACAATATTGTTCAAATTCATGGCCGACCATTGTTTTTCTGCATGACCTATGAACACGGCATTGTCATCCACCGCCACAACACGGGACGCGATTTTACCCAAGATCGCGGCGGAATAACCTGTGCCGCATCCAATATCCAGAACTGTATCTGACACCAACGGCAGCGCAGCCTGCAACAGGCGGGCGTGTGTTACGGGCTCCACGAGATAGCGCCCCGGCCCGATCGCCATATCCTCATCGGTATAGGCAACGCCCATCCGGTCCGTTGGCACGAATTGTTCGCGCGGCACATTGCGGAAGGCGTCCAGAATGGCATCGCTGGTCACCCCCATTGTGTGGATCTGGCTATCGACCATGTGGGTGCGGGCGGCGGCATAGTTTGTCATGATGGAATAATCCTTGGAAATCAAAGCTCGCGTTGTTTTTACAAAATCACAAAAGGTTTTTCCAGCGGTTTAAACTTTTATAAGCTGCGAATACCATTCTTGATTGACATAAGATCCCCAGCAATATACAGACATTTGGTAATGAACAAAAACAAACTCAAAAAATATGCGGCCTATACTCTAGCAGGCGTTTTTACGGCCTCAGCCATTACTGTCGGTCACGCCAGCTATAAAGCCATAATGGACCCTCCCCCGAATTTCACCCCGTGGAATAATCGCCTTATGGATTTCGAACGGTTTGGTCGCGTGAACAAAATTGTGGACGCCATAGAGGCCGGTCGTGCAGAGGCGCAAAAGCCTGCTCCGAAAACGCCAGCCCCCGCTTTTTTCGGCCAGACTTGAAATTCTCGCTTTCCCGTTGACAGGTGCCCCCCGCCTCCTTTAATCATCAAGGCCTTGGATGGCGCGATGGCAGATTGGTTATGCAACGGTTTGCAACACCGTGTAGGCCGGTTCGATTCCGGCTCGTGCCTCCAAAAATTTTCTGGAATTTGGAATTGACAAGCACGGCAAACGCCATTAGTCATTCCCCCCAGTGTTCCTCGATAGCTCAGCGGTAGAGCAGTTGACTGTTAATCAATTGGTCGCAGGTTCGATCCCTGCTCGAGGAGCCACTTTTCTCCCCCCTGCATTCGGCTTATACTTTCCAAATGACACAATTATCCGAAAACGGTCTTATCGCCGCCTCAGATCTTTACTACCTTTTGTCCGGAAACGAAAAAATCAAAATTCTGGATGCCACTTATGGCGGAGGCGCGGTTTCGCCGGAACAGGCCTTTTTCGGACGGCGGATCGATGGCGCACAATTCTTTGATATTGATGTGGTGGCGGATCAGGCCGCGCCCCTGCCGCATACCGTGCCAAGCCCTGAATATTTCGCCGATTGCGTGAGCGCGATGGGAATATCCAATGACGATCATGTGGTCATATACGACCAGAGCGGCGGGTATATGGCCTCCTCCCGCGCCTGGTGGCTCTTCCGCCTTTTCGGACATGAAAACGTCTATGTGCTGGACGGCGGGATGATTGCGTGGGTCGAAGGCGGGTACCCAACGGTTTCAGGCCCTGAAGATGCGCCGGAGCCCGGCCATTTTGTCCCGCATTACAGGCCGGAATTGCTAGCAACCCGGGATAACATTCTCAAGAATCTTGAAACCCGCGAATTTACGGTGGTTGATGCGCGTCCGGCTGGCCGGTTTCACGGACAGCTGCCAGAGCCGCGTCCCGGCATGCGCGCCGGCCATATTCCAGCAAGCGTTAATTTACCTTTCGGCGCGGTTATTAAGGGCTCGCTCGACCCTTTTCTTAAAGACGACGCCGACCTTCAGACTCTCTTCGACGCACAGGGTATTTCACGGGAAACGAAGACCGCGATTTCCTGCGGTAGCGGTGTCACGGCCTGCACAGTTGCGCTTGCTTTATACAAGGCTTTCGGGACCGAGGCCGCGATTTATGACGGATCATGGACCGAATGGGGAGATGAGAAAGCCGGAACGCCGATTGAGATTTCTGCATAGCTGGCTTCGGTTTTAAGTATATCTTCATCCC
>CBFGQF010000195.1:0-3246 GCA_965650865.1 uncultured Alphaproteobacteria bacterium
AGATAGAAGGCTAAGCCAGATAAAATCATTGATATTATTGCCTGTTTTAAACAACAGCCCTTTCTAATCTCAATAGGCCCTTAGCGCAAGCCGTCGGCTGCATTTTTTCGCCAAAATCCGCCTTGATTTTTATGTCCTGGGGGCGAATACTGCTCATCCTACGCTTTGGGGCAAACTGCTCCGAACAATCCGCTTTTTATCAGCCCTTTTGAGGTACATCATGCTCAAATCGCCGTTTATCGCCCTGCTTTCGGGCCTGATTATAACCGCCCCATCCGCTTTCGCGCAGGAATACACAAGCGACCTAAACCCGTCGGACCTGCGCGGCACCCCATCTTATGCCTCTCCCGAGGATCAAAGCTGGCTATCCCTTGGCATCGGCCGTTATGCGATTTTCGACGGCGATGACGATGCCTGGGATTTCCGCGCCGAATACCGTCACGGCGAGAACTTATTCTGGGAAATAAAACCGTGGGGCGGGGCGGAACTGACCAGCGATGGCTCCTTCTGGCTCGGCGCGGGAATTCTGGCCGATTTCAATGTCGCGCCCAGCATATATATGACCCCTTCAGTGGGTGCCGGCCTTTATGCCCAAGGCGGCAGCGACCATGACCTCGGCCACCCCATCGAATTCCGCTTCGGGCTCGAAACCGGCTATGAATTCATGAGCGGCCACCGCCTTGGCGTTTCGTTCAGCCATATGTCGAATGCCGGTCTGGATGATGAAAATCCGGGCGCGGAAACGCTCGGCATTCATTACAACGTGCCGATCAACTCTCTGTTTAGCTTCTAGGCAAAAATAGCGGCGATATCATCTTCGCCTAACATCCTGTATTCGCCTTCCGGCAAATCATCCAGGCTCAAACCGCCCAGTTGAAAGCGGTGGAGATCTTCAACATGATTGCCTAGCGCGGAAAACATGCGGCGAATCTGGTGGTATCGCCCTTCCTGCAGAATCATAATGCCGTTCTTCTCACCTTCCGGTTTCCAGATCGCAGGCTTTAGCGGTTTGTTGTCATTCGTCATGCAAAATTCGCCGGAGGCAAAAAGCCCTGCCTCGTTGCCTTTTAAAGGGTCACGCAACGACACGCGATAATGTTTTCCAACATGCACCTTTGGGGAAATAATCCGGTGGAGCAGCTGACCGTCATCAGTCAGCAGAACCAACCCTGTTGAATCTTTGTCGAGACGCCCGGCCGTTGACAAAACCGGCGTACGGATTTGCCAGCGCCACGGCATCAGGTCATAAACCAGATCGCCGTCTTCATCGGTGGAGCATGTATAGCCGCGGGGTTTATGAAGCAGAACGGTGAGCGGCGATGGTGGTTCAAGCTGGATACCCTCATATGTGGCATCGCGCATCAGAACCGGATCAAACTGTCCGGAAGGATCGGTCAGAGCGACATTATTGAGTTTGACGAGGCCTGATTTAATAGCCTTCGTCACATCTTTGCGTGATCCATAACCAAGATTGGCCAGCAGACGGTCGAGCCGAACCTTACCACCTGCCATAACGATTAACGATAGGCCGCTTCGGCGGCGAGGTTGCGGGCGATTTGCGCTTCCCACTTGTCACCGTTTTCAAGCAGCTTTTCTTTATTATAGAACAGCTCTTCACGGGTTTCGGTGGCGAATTCGAAATTCGGACCCTCGACAATCGCATCGACCGGACATGCCTCTTGGCACAGGCCACAGTAAATACATTTGGTCATGTCGATGTCGTAACGGGTCGTGCGGCGGGAACCATCTTCGCGCGGTTCAGCCTCGATCGTAATCGCCAGCGCCGGGCAAATCGCCTCGCAGAGCTTACAGGCGATGCAACGCTCTTCCCCGTTCGGGTAACGGCGCAGGGCATGTTCGCCGCGGAAGCGCGTTGACAATGGCCCTTTCTCATACGGATAGTTGATCGTCACGCGCGGCATGAAGAACATGTATTTGAGCGTGAGGGCCATGCCCTTCACAATCTCGATCAACAAAAAGGAATTCAGAAAGTTTTTCATTCAATCACACCTTAATTCGGCAACGCATCCATGTAGATCAACGTTCCGGCAATCACGAGAACCCAGAGCAGCGTAAACGGCAGGAAGATTTTCCAGCCCAGACGCATGAGTTGATCATAACGGTAGCGCGGGAAAGTCGCCCTCGCCCACAAAAAGAAGAACATGATCAGGAAGGTTTTCAGGATAAACCAGATGAAGCCGGGGACAATTGCGAGCGCCTCGATCCCGAATGGCGGCAACCAGCCGCCGAGGAAGAGAACGACCGTCATCGCCGACATCAAAATCATGTTGGTATATTCGCCGAGGAAGAACAGGGCGAATGTCATCGCGGAATATTCCACCATAAAGCCGCCGGTGATTTCGGATTCACCTTCCGGCAAGTCAAACGGCGCACGGTTGCATTCAGCGAGGATCGACACGAGGAAGACGATCAACATCGGGAATAGTAAAACCTGCATCCACCACGGGCGGTCCGCCACGATGATTTCGGTCAGGTTCAAAGATCCAACGCAGAGCAGAACGCAAACGATGACGAGGCCCATGGATACTTCATAGGACACCATCTGCGAGGCAGAACGCATGCCACCAAGGAACGCGTATTTGGAGTTGGACGCCCAGCCCGCCATGATAATGCCGTAGACTCCCATCGACGAGATCGCGAAAAGATAGAGAATACCGACATTGATATCGGCCAGAACGAGCCCGGCATCGACGGGAATTACCGCCCACGCGACAAGCGCCAGGGCAAAGGTCAGCATCGGCGCAATCAGGAACACCGGCTTGTTCGCCTGTGACGGGATAATCGTTTCCTTGGAGAGAAGTTTCAGACCATCGGCAATTGGTTGTAAGAGGCCAAACGGGCCAACGGTCATCGGTCCCTGACGGCGCTGCATCGCGCCCAGAACCTTACGTTCCGCATAGGTATAATAGGCCATCACGAGCAGGATCGAGCCGACGATTGCCCCGATATGTCCGAGGATCAGCAGCAAGGGCCAGCCATAAGTGTTCATAAATTCCGCGTCAATCATCACGCCGCGTCCTTGTCTTTCTTGATGAATTTGCCGAGGTCCGGCGCAAAATAGTTCGGGCCCTTCATGACCTTGCCATCGCCTTCGCGGCGGATCGGTTTGCCATCCGCGCCGAGTTTGCTCATGTTCGAACGGTGGACTTCGTCAAACGCTAAGTCCTTCACGGCCTGCAGACCGAATGACAGGAACGCGCCATCCAGAACATATTGAAGATCGAT
>CBFGQF010000196.1:0-3236 GCA_965650865.1 uncultured Alphaproteobacteria bacterium
AGACCGATGCGGAAAAGACGTTTTGGAAGTGCGTTCGAAACCGGCAACTGAATGGTATTAAGTTTTATAGACAATATTCAATTGGTCCGTATGTTGTTGATTTTGTCAGTCGTGAAAACGATCTGGTAGTTGAGATTGACGGCGGGCAGCACAATGAAAATGAAGCGGATAGGATTAGAGACCGATATTTAGAAGATCAAGGTTATCAGGTCTTACGATTTTGGAACAATGAAGTGTTAGGAAATATGGACGGCGTAATGCAAGAAATTCTAAAGGCCCTCACCCCGACCCTCTCCCTAAAGGGAGAGGGGGTGTTGCCGCATCCTAAAATGGAACGCTGGAAATACACAAACCTTCCCCGCGCGCTGAAAGACAAGGCGCTTACGCCTGCCTCGCTCGGCTGGGGTAAGGACGTTGCGCTTTTGAAGCCAGAAGCACCCGGCGCGGAGCAATATAAGGATACGCAGCTTTGGGATTTGAATACGAAGTCCACACAAGATATCCGCATTATCACGGGTGACGATGATATCACTATCAATGCGGCAGACGGCCAATTGTTGTCACCGCGCCTTGTGATCCATGTGAAGGACGGTGAAACCGCAACGATTGTTGAACGTCATTCCGGCGCGGGTGCCTACTGGAAGAACGGGGTCACACAAATTGTCATTGGTAAAAATGCAAAGCTGAATCACTACCGCATCTTCAACGAAGCGGAAGAGGGGGTGAATACGTCCTTCGTTCATGTCCAGATCGGCCGTGATTCCACCTATGAAGGGTTTAATTTCATCGCAGGCGCAGGCTTTATCCGCAATCAGGTTCATGCCGAAATTCAAGGTGAAAATGCGCATGCGCAAGTGTCCGGCATCAACCTTCTGACCGGAAAGCAACATGCCGATACGACAATCACGATTGAACATCAGGCGCCGAACTGTACATCGAACCAGACGTATAAATCCGTTCTGGCCGGATCGGCCCATTGTGTGTTTCAGGGCAAGGTGCATGTCCACCAGATTGCCCAGAAAACGGATGGATATCAGCTTTCAAACGCCCTGATCCTTTCGCCACTGGCGCAGATGGATACAAAACCGGAGCTTGAAATTTACGCTGACGATGTCAAATGTTCACATGGTGCGACGACGGGCAAACTGGATGACGAGCCGCTCTTTTACATGCGGGCACGCGGTATCCCTGAAAAGCAAGCGCGCGCGCTTTTGATTGAATCCTTTTGTGCGCAGGCGCTAGACCATGTCAACGACGCCATGCGCGAAGAATTGCAGGAACGGATCGGGCAATGGTTGGCTACACAGATATAAGCCAATACAGGGAAGATTTCCCTGCGCTTGCCACTCTAATGAACGGCAAGCCTTTGGCCTATCTTGACTCTGCGGCTTCGGCGCAGAAGCCGTCCTTTGTTCTGGACCGCATGCGCGATTTTGCAACCTATCATTATGCCAACATCCACCGTGGCATGTATCATCTCTCACAAGTCGCGACGAGCGAGTATGAGAATGTGCGTCATAAGGTAGCCGAATTCATCAATGCGCCGAGCGAGAAAGAGATTATCTTTACCCGCAATGCGACGGAAGGTATAAACCTGGTCGCGCAGAGCTGGGGCCGCACGTTCCTGAAAAGTGGTGATGAAATTATTATCAGTGCGATGGAACATCACGCCAACATCGTGCCGTGGCAATTGCTGGAAACACAGATTGGTGTTGTGCTCAAAGTTGCGGGGCTGACCGATCAAGGCGAACTGGATTACGATTCCCTCACATCGCTTTTGTCCGATAAAACGAAACTCGTTGCGATTACGCAGGCCTCCAACTCGCTTGGCACCATCAACCCGGTTGCGCGCATTGTGCGTGATGCTAAGGCACATAATGCGAATATCAAAGTCCTGATCGATGCCTCGCAAAGCATTGTCCATGGCGGTGTTGATGTGCGGGGGATCGGGGCGGATTTCATCGTTTTTACAGGCCATAAACTCTATGGGCCAACGGGGATCGGCGTTCTTTGGGGCAATTATGATGTGCTCGATTCCATGCCGCCTTATCAGGGCGGAGGCGATATGATCGAAACCGTATCTTTCACCGGCACGACATTCAAAGAACCGCCCGCGCGGTTCGAGGCCGGTACGCCCGCGATTGTCGAAGTCATCGGCCTTGGCGCCGCGATCGATTACGTCAGCGCGATTGGCATGAACAATATCGCGGCGCATGAAAAGGCGATGCTCGATAGCCTGACGCGCAGCCTTGCCAAAATAGACGGCCTGAAATTCCACGGCAACGCACAGGAGAAGGCGCCGATCGTGTCCTTCACCGCCGATTGGGGGCATCCGTCCGATATCGCGCTCATTCTAGACAAGGTTGGTGTTGCGGTACGCACCGGCCATCATTGCTGTATGCCGCTTATGAGGCGTCTGGGGGTTGATGGCACCATCCGCGCGTCGATTGGACTTTACACAAACCAGAACGATATTGATGCTCTGGCCCACGGGCTGCACAAGGCAAAGGGTATGCTGGCATGACAATCAAATTCGACTACACCGCAGACGAAGAAATGATAAAGAACGCCGTCGGCGACGAATATGACGAGATGGCCGAGCCACCAGAGGTGGAGGTTTCGGCGCATCCGCTTGCACAGCCCATAAGGGCCGCGCTGAGGAAGGTTTTCGATCCTGAGATTCCGGTGAATATTTACGAGCTTGGCCTGATTTATAAAATCGACATCATGGAAAAGGATGGCGCGGACAAGCCGGATGTGTATGTCGAAATGACCCTGACATCACCCGCGTGCCCAGTGGCGCAGGAAATGCCGCAATGGGTGCAGGGCGCGATCTTCGGCGTCGAAGGCGTCGGCCATGTCGATGTCGATATCATCTGGGACCCGCCGTGGGACCCGTCGAAGATGGCGGAGACGGCTAAATTGCAATTGAATATGTTTGTTTGAACGGCGGTCATTCCGAGCAACGCGAAGAATCCCTTTGAGATCCTTCGGCTACGCTGTGCTTCGCTCAGGATGACATTACAGATAGGAATGAGGTATAATAATTTATGGAACCAATCACGCTCACCGCCGAGGCCGTTGCTGCCATCAAGAATAAAGTCGCCGCCAACCCAGGCGCGCTTGGCCTGCGCCTTGGTATCAAATCCACGGGTTGTTCCGGTTATTCCTACCAGATGGCGTATGCCATGGATGAGAACCTTGAGGCCGACGACAAGATCGAGCGGGACGGTGCG
>CBFGQF010000197.1:0-3126 GCA_965650865.1 uncultured Alphaproteobacteria bacterium
TATCCGCCGCCTCGCCATTGCTTAAACCTTCATAGAAACAAAGGTTGAGCGCGGTTCTCTGGCGATCGGGCAATGATGCGATCGCGGCCTCTATTCGCGCCTGCTCCTCACTCATTATCGCCTGCGCTTCGGGCCCCACGGCTTTGTCCGGGAGATAATCCAGCGCGGCGTCTCCAGCATTGCGCCTTGACTTGCGCAAATCGTCAATATTCATATTTACAAGGATACGGTAAAACCAGGTCGTGAACTTCGCCCCCTTATCCCTCTTCCACAAAGTTGGCTTTTGCCAAATCTTCAGGAAAGATTCCTGCACCATATCCTCTGCCAGCGCAGCATTGCCGCAAAGTCGAAAGGCAGAGGCATAAAACCTCTCTGTATGCCGCCTAACAAGGATAGAGAAAGCCTGATGATCGCCCTGCTGTATGAGGGCCATCAGGCTTTCATCGCTATCGTCATTACCGGCCTTCAGGCCCATTTGTCATTGTCCCGCAGGAGGATATTTATTCGGCGGCAGGTGCCTCAACAGGTTTTTCAGCCGCTTTTTTTGCCTTCATTTCCTCGCGTTTCTTCTTCCACTCGGCCCGTTTGGCTTCGTGATGTGCCGTGGCTTCTTCCTTGGTCACAAATCCATCGCTATTGCCATCCATGGATTTGAAACGCTCCTTGGCGAGCGCCAGAGATTCCGCCTCGGAAATTTTGCCATCCTTATCCGTATCAACCTTTTCGAAGAAATGCTCGCCCTTTTTGCCTCCATGCTTCGCCCCGTCCTCGGCCAGTGCCGGCAGGGCCTGAAACGCAAATACGGCAGCGGTCAGCATCAAAATCTTTTTCATGGTTTGGTTTATCCTTTGTTGATTGTTGGGGTTTGGTTATTTCCAATATACATATGCTACGAAGGGCCTGTTAAAACCCTTCGCAAAAAATTCAGTATGTCGGAGTTTAGCTGTTTTATACGGACGGGCCAATATCGATCACTAGGCGTGCGCCATCCTTGCCACCCGCCTTCAGATATTCGGTTGAAAGAATTTTTGCGCCTTTTTTCAATTGGATAGCAAGCGTGGAGCCGCCGGACGCACCGTCTTGCACATTCCAGCCCGACACAAAAGTCGAGTTTTTCGGGGCACCTGTCTTGCTGCCAACCCAAGCCGTGCCGGGCAGATCGACCAATAACAGTTTTTCATTGTTATCAAGATCAAAGGCCGCATCCGGCTTCATATTGCCACCAAGATCAATCACGACGCGGGTCTTGTTATTGTGCTCACCGATCCGTACGCCTTTGACGGTTTCCGTGATGGCCGGAAGGGCTGAGGGCTTTGCTGGCGCAGCGGCCGTTGCAGCTGGCGTAGAGGCAGTGGTTGTCGTGATAGCGGTTTTAGTTTCAACCACTGGTCCGGAGGGCGCCGCCATTTTATCCATTGCGGCAAGAACATCTTCCGATGGCGCAACAACTTCGGTTGTTGTCTCTACAGTCTTTTGTACACTTGTAGGCGCTATCGCCTCTGACTGCGAAGAAACAACACGCCCCGGTGCCTGTTGTTCGATTTCATCGAGCAAGGTCTGAATGCGTTCATTCGTCGTATTCAGACTGGCAAAGGCCGGCATAATGCGGTCGTAATCACGGCGCAAGGAATTAACCGTCTCTTCAAGCTTGGCGATGCGGTCTTCCACAGGCGCGCCGGATATTACGGTCTCGGGCGGTGCACTTAATGGGGGCGTCGCGCTTGCAGGGGCAGCGGAGTCCGCCGAAAGCGAAACAGGAGTCAAAGTATCGCTCTCGGTCAAGGTGTTTTGAGTGATGCTTTCAGGTGGCAGAGGTGCCGCGGATTTTCCGGCGCCGAGCCCTGTATGCTGTCCACCGGAACAGGCAGCCAGTGTCAGTGCGGAGATGGAGAGCAATAATCCGGAGCGAATATGAGAGCGCATAAATTTTTCCTGTAAAAAGGAGGCAGAATCCAAGGTCTTATCGTAAAATCAAGGCAGACGCCGTCAAGCGGGCTTGGTAAGTTTTACCACGCTTATACACAGGCTTATCCCGCTCTTTTCCGACCTTTCATCCGCAGGTAACGCACGATAAAGGTATAACCGCGCGGGTGGATAATCCCCATAAGATGGGCGGCAAACAGACCCAGCCAAGCAGCGAACATGATTACTGGCGGAACGTTGTTGAATTGGCCGACAAAGCCGATTAACGCCGTGAGCGAAAACAGGCCCAGCATAATCCATGTCGTCATGGCAGGGGAAATGCCGGCATCAATGAAACGGTGATGCAAATGGCGGCGATCTGCATTGAAAGGATGCAGCCCGCGTAAGGAGCGCGCAACAAAAAGCCCGAACGCATCCATGACAGGCAGGGCGATCAGCCAGATCGTGGTCGTGGGCTGAAGCAGCATCACCGGCGGCTGGGACAGATTGATCGCAAACCAGCCGATCAATAGTCCCAGACACAACGCACCGGAATCCCCCATAAAGACAGAAGCCTTTTTCCGCCAGGGCCCGCGAAGGTTAAAACATAGGAATGCCAGCAAACTGCCGAGAAGGATGGAAAGAGCCTCAACCCCCGGCGCATAATCCGCCGTAACGCAAGCAAGTAAAAGCCAGCCGCTCACCAGCGCGCAAAATCCACCTGCAAGCCCATCTACCCCGTCGATCATGTTGATCGCATTCATAAGAAGCACAATTGCCAGAACGGTAAATGCTTCGGCCACGAATCCGAGCGGTAACAACACCTCACCCGTAGCGACGATATTCCCCAGCGTGACGATCTGCCCCTTACCGAAAATAACGACAAAGCAACAGGTCCAGACCATAATGATGAATTTTACGGCCGGGTTGATCGGACGGATATCGTCAACTGCCCCCATCAACAACAAGGTCGTCAATCCGGCCAAAAGCGGCCATGGTGCAATTTCGGAAATCCCTGCAATCGCAGACACAACAATGAAGACGGGAAGGACGACAAGCCCGCCGATAGGAGGAACGGGGGCCTCATGCCGTTTACGTCCGCCGGGCTTATCGGCAAAACCATGATGAAGCGCCAGATGGCGACCGACCCAGAGCATCAGGACGGACACAAAAAATGCAGCGAGTGGCAGGATAATTGACAAGAAAAAGGGCGGCCATATCCGC
>CBFGQF010000198.1:0-3121 GCA_965650865.1 uncultured Alphaproteobacteria bacterium
TCATTTCCCCGACGGGCGTGATGTTGGTATCTTCTTCTTCGGTTCCCTGCCAGGCTCTCCCGATATCGATGAAAGCCAGTTCTTCCGGACGTTTGACGCGTTCAACGGGGATGTAACGGGCCTGAACATCCGTATCCTCGGACTGCCGAGCACCGGCTTTGGCGGTCCTGCGCCGGGCGGTCTTGCGGGCGCGCTCAATAACATCGTTCCATTCGCGGGCGGCACCAGCCCCGAAGACTTGAACCGGATTGAAACGGCAGCGGGGGAACAGGGCCAGCAAGGCCAACAGGGCACCGATCCTGCGGACATCGAACCTGCTGCGGGCGGCGATACCAATGCCCCATGCTGGGGTGATGCGTTGAACGTGGCCCAGACGGGTCAGGCTGTGAACGTGGTGTATGGCGGATCGCTTGACGATGCCTTGGCCTCTGCCGCGAGCTGTAACAACGGTACGCTCTAGGCACGGATAGACCAATCATAAAAAAGGCCCCGCGAAGGGGCCTTTTCTTATCGGGCATATCGATAGCATAGCCAATCACGATGTATCGGATCGGAAAATCACAACCGGAATCGTTTTCAGGATAATCACGATATCTCCCCATAGCGACCAGTTGCGCACATACCAGTTGTCCCAATAGATGCGGCGTTGAAAACTGACGGAATTTCGGCCCGATACCTGCCATAGGCCCGTAATGCCCGGCTTGACTTTGATATAGGCGTCAATGTTGTTGCCGTATTCTGTTTCCTCGCTCGGCAGAATGGGGCGGGGGCCCACAAGGCTCATATCCCCTTTCAGAACATTCCAGAGCTGGGGAATTTCATCAATCGATGATTTTCTGATAAACCGTGCCGTGCGGGTTTTGATGCGCGGGTCATCGGGCAATTTATGATAAGTTTCCCACGCCTCGCGCATGTCCGGGTTGGCGTTTAGATACTCTTCCAGAAGGTGATCAGAATCCGGCTCCATGCTGCGAAATTTCCAGCATTGGAAAAGCTCCCCGTTCCGGCCGAGCCGTTGCCCCCCATAAAAAATAGTGCCGCGTTGCCCTTCAAGTTTCAACATAAGGGCAACTGCACCGATCACGGGCAGCAACATGAACAGGGCAAGGCCCGAGACAAAGATATCCATGGCACGTTTTGCGGCGCGTCCCAAAGGTGAAGAGACGGGCTTGACATGAAGGAACATCACATCTTGTCCGAAGAAATAACGTGGTTCCATGTCATACATGCTAACGCCCGCGATCGAAGGGATGATGGCATACCGACTTTCTGCCTTGTCGAGCGCCCGCAGAACGTCATCGCGTTTTTCACCGCGGAAGGATTCCAGCGAAATAATGTAGTAGTTGTCCGGATTGGCTAGAATATAATGGTCAAAATCATTGTTATCGATGTGGATATTTATATTACGGAAGTGCGCTGGAATGGCATCGGGCGAAAACTCGTCGTTATTTGGCCCGCGCAAGCAAACCGTATGGGGAATGTAACCCGTAGACGGGTCGCCATTCAGGGCATAAAGAACATCCGATACGGTGGACGCATCGCCCGCCACGATAGTCGGTACACGCCAATAAGCTGCATCTTTCTGGATGTAATAGGCCATCTGGCGGCTTGCCAGCAAAAAGAGGAACGCGAAGCCCCAGTTCGACAAAATCATAAGCCGGGAGAAATAAAGTTCTAGTGCAAAACTCAAAAACCCGTCTATCACCACCATCAGGGCTGAAACACTGGTTATAAATTGAACCTGTGACCACCAAGGGAAGCGGTTGGTATAGTGCCCCTTGCTGAAAAACAAAAAGACCGCAAGGCTTGCGAGAAGTGCATAGATCTGGGCTCTGCCCGCGCCGACGGCATATTCGATTGTAATCGGCGTTGTCTCCATCGCCGCGGAGACAAGTCCTGCCGCCTTAATCGAGATGAAGAAAGAAAGGATTAGCGCGATACTATCCAGCCCTGCACGCAGGGCGAAGCTGCGGAAGGGGACGCAGGGGCGGTGCTTGACTGCATAAGGGGGGGTGAAACTGGTAATCTGTTCAAGGTTTTGGCTGATGATCGACATGCCTTGCTCATTCTTCATGGTCAGGACTTTGCATCAATATACCGCAATGCAGCATAAGCCTCAAGCCCGGGGGGTTAAAACAGACGCTGATACACCATAATGGAATCGCCCGGCCATACCGGCGTATCCTGTGTGGCGTAAAAACGGAATTTCTGGCCATCCTTCATGCGTGTGACCAAAATCTTTCCTTGGTCGGCCCGCGGCGTAAAACCGCCTGCTGTCGCCACTGCTTGAAAAATGTCGAGGGTCGGCTGATAGGCGTAACTGCCCGGATTACCGATTTCCCCGTTGATATAGAACGGGCGTAGCGCCTCTATGCCAACCGTAACATAGGGTTGTTGCTGATATCCTTCGCTGACGAGGATATCCGCTATTTTGTCCTGCAGGCCCTTTTTCGTTAAGCCGCCGGCCTTTACGACACCGGCCAGAGGTATGTTAATATTGCCGTCTTCATCGAGCATGTATATGCCGGTTAGCGTTTCTTCTCCATAGACGGTCAGGTTGATCTTATCACCCGGAGCAAGCCGTAGGAGCGCATCGTTTTGCGGTATCTGGTCCGCCGGTGTAACCGGCGGGGTGTATTGACAGGCGGCAAGAATGGATAGAACGGCGAAAAGACTAAAAAAACGGGCAAACATGGTCAGGGCTGGCATAACGGCTTTTTCCTTTATCGTACGATCTCTCTGAAAATATTCGACAAAACGAGTGATCTATAGCGGATTATGATGCCAAATACCAAGCTTTTCCCGCTAAATTCGATCAGATCGTTGTCCTTAACCCTTTTTTGCCTTGATTGAGGTACATAAAGCCCGCCACAGGAATATGACGTTACCCAGTACGTAACGCCCGAACAGGCGTTTTGGTTCCAGCATCAGGCGGTAAAGCCATTCCATCCCGATCTGCCGGAAGATGCGCGGCGCGCGCACGACCTTGCCGCCTATAAAATCAAGAATGGCCCCGCCGCAGACGATCAAGCATGGGTAATCAAGGCCCTGTGCCAGATGTGCCGCCACATTTTCCTGTTTGGGCATCCCCATGGCAAGGATGATAAGGGATGGGCGGCAG
>CBFGQF010000199.1:0-3111 GCA_965650865.1 uncultured Alphaproteobacteria bacterium
TTCGCGTCCCCAAGCGGCAATCTGCGCCTTGGAGGGGGTGGCGCGTTTCTGGCGAGGCCGAGGACTCTTGTCATGCCCCCCGTTCAGGGTGATATAATCGTTTTCTTTGTGGCGCTCAGGTTGCATGGCAAACTCTTTCTTCTAACAACGAATTGCTAACGCATCGCGACCACGCAAAACAAATTTGGGAGTTTTCTCTATTGAAAACAAGCATTTACACAAACGAAGCCGGATTGGCGCATGACACGGGTTTTTCGCATCCGGAACGGATTGACCGCCTTCGCGCCGTTTACGAAGTGCTGGAACAAAAACCGTTTTGTGACTGGCCGCAAATCAAAGCTGGCCTCGCATCGCAAGATCAAATTCTTCTCGCGCATCCTTATCATTACATTGAACGCCTTCGGGATTCAGTTCCCGACAAGGGACACAAATCAATTGACGACGACACGATTGTATCACCGGGATCGTGGGATGCCGCCCTTCATGCGGCGGGGGCGGTTTGCGCAGCGGTTGACGATGTCATAACAGACAAAACGACCCGTGCATTCTGCCCCATAAGGCCCCCCGGCCATCACGCCGAACCTACCCATTCGATGGGGTTTTGTCTGTTCAACAATATCTTTATCGGCGCACGCCATGCGCAGGAAAAACATGGCATCGAAAAAATAGCCATTGTCGATTTCGACGTTCATCACGGCAACGGTACAGATACCATGACGCGCCATCATGACGGATCGATCCTGTTTATTTCAACGCATCAATATCCCTTATGGCCCATGACGGGGCTTGAAATGGACAATGATGAAAATGTCATGAACTTCACCCTGCCGCCGGAATCAGGGTCCGATAAATTCCGCGCGCTGTATCAGAAAAACGTCCTCCCCGCCCTTGACCGGTTCAAACCGGATTTGCTGATGATCTCGGCAGGCTTTGATGCGCACAGGCTGGACCCGCTGGCGCAACTCAATCTGGAAACGGAAGATTTCGACTGGGTGACGCGCGAATTATGCGCCGTGGCGGATCGTCATTGCGGTGGGCGCGTGGTGTCGGTGCTGGAAGGCGGCTATAACCTCGACGCCCTGCGGGAATGCGTGACTGTTCACCTAAAGGCTCTGGCCGGTCTTTAATTGACCGGACTTCCTTCATGGAGCTGCTCCATAATCTGGCGATGCACCTGATTTTCATGGATTTTCGCCCGGGTTCTTCGGATGCGCCAGGCCAGGAGGCTCAGGTCCTTGAGATCTGGCGTATTGCTCATATGGGACAAAGTCTGGTTCATGGAGATGCTCCTTCCTTTAGAATTTCCATATGTTAATATTATACCCCCAACCCGCCCCCATTAGTTTTGCAAAGATCGGGGTTCTGCCTTGTGAATCCGGCGCAACTGGACTATAGTCCCGTGGCACCAAAAAACGGCAGGAACGAACAATCGTGGCAAATACGGCAAACCTCGAAAATCTAAGCTTTGAGAAGGCGTTAGCTGAACTTGAAGTCATCGTTCGTGACCTTGAAAGCGGCAAGGCGCCGCTGGAAGAATCGATTGCATCCTATGAGCGTGGAATTGCCCTGAAAACCCATTGCGAAAAGAAGCTGGCCGAAGCCCGCCTGAAAATCGAAAAAATCAGCCTGAGCCCCGATGGCTCGCCCAAAACAGAACCCTTCGACATCGAATAGAGAGAGTGGAGAACAAGACATGGCCCCATCACCAAGAGAGGCATCCGAAGGCCTGCAAGAAGCCCTGCAGGAATGCGTGATCGCCGTCAATAAAACCATGTCGCGCCTGCTCCCCGAAACGGATCTGGCCGAAGACCGCCTGTATCAGGCGATGCGCCATGGCGTTCTGTCCGGCGGAAAACGCCTGCGCCCCTTCATGGTGATGCAATCGGCCAAGATGTTCAATGTGGACCCCGCCCGTGCGCGCCGTGTTGCCGCCGCGCTTGAATTTGTTCACTGTTATTCTCTCATCCATGATGACCTTCCGGCGATGGATAACGCCGACCTTCGTCGTGGGGTGCCAACAGTCCATGTTCGTTATGATGAAGCGACAGCAATCCTTGCCGGCGACTCCCTGCTCACCCTCGCCTTTGAAATTCTGGCCGATCACGACACGCACCCGGACCCAAATGTCCGTGTCGAACTTGTGCGCAAGCTGGCCGAGGCCTCAGGCCCGCAAGGTATGTGCGGCGGTCAGATGCTCGATTTGATCGGCGAGCACGAAGAATTCGACCTTGGGACCATTTCCCGCATGCAGCGCATGAAAACCGGCAAGCTGATGGCCTTCGCCTGTGAGGCCGGTGCCATTCTCGGCAAGGCGGACGAACCGCATAAAAAGGCGCTCGTCAATTACGCCTATGACCTCGGCCTTGCCTTTCAGGTGACGGACGATATTCTGGACGTGGAATCGCCAACCTCCCTAACCGGCAAACCCGCCAATCAGGATGAAAAGGCCGGAAAATCGACGTTCGTTTCCACGATGGGGAAAGAACAGGCCAAGGCGCGCGCAGAAATGCTGGCGGCCCAAGCCTGCCGCCACCTGAAGGTCTTCAATGGCCGCGGTGACATGTTCGAGGAACTGGCGAATTACGTTCTGGAACGCAGGGCTTAATCGCCTCGCGTTGCATACCCCGGCTTGACCGGCATTGATCGATTTAAGGTTAATATTTCAGCGTTTATCAAGAAGCGGCAAGATTCTGTAACTTTTCTTTGATCTGCCATATTTACCCGCTATAAGTACCCGCTATGGCCCAAACCCAAGAGAAGCAGCAAGGCACACAGCCATCCCAAACACCACTTCTAGACCGGATCGATGATCCGGCGGCGATGCGCGACCTTTCTGTTGAAGAGCTAAAGCAACTGGCCGATGAACTCCGCCGCGAAACCATCGATGCCGTTTCGGTCACGGGCGGCCATCTGGGCGCGGGGCTAGGCGTGATCGAACTCACCGTCGCCATCCACGCCGTGTTCAACACGCCGGATGACCGCCTGATCTGGGATGTAGGGCACCAGGCCTATCCGCATAAAATTCTCACCGGTCGCCGTAACCGCATCCGCACGCTTCGCATGGGCGGCGGGCTGTCGGGGTTCACAAAACGCAGCGAAAGCGAATACGAC
>CBFGQF010000200.1:0-3079 GCA_965650865.1 uncultured Alphaproteobacteria bacterium
ATGCGGCGGAGGGTAGCCCGTTTTCGATCTTCTGGTTGATCGCGGTCGCCAGCTTTTCATCATCCTTGTTGTGGTTCAGGGCACGTTGCCATTGGAAACGCGCTTCCTGTTTGCGGCCCACATGCCAATACGCATCCCCAAGATGGTCGTTGATTGTGGGATCGAAGGGGACAAGTTCAACAGCCTTTTCAAGCTCTGTCACGGCCCTGTTATAATCGCCTAGTTTGAAGAAAACCCATCCAAGAGAGTCTGCAATATACCCATCATCGGGGCGCAGGAACGCGGCCTTTTTGACCATGTCGAGCGCACGATCCAAATTCTTGCCCTGATCGGCCCAGCTATAACCGAGATAGTTGAGGAGATAAGGGTGGTCCGGTTTGAATTCGAGGGCCTTTTCAAGGTCTGCCTCTGCCTTCGTCATGTTGCCGGCACGTTCATATGACATGCCACGGGCATAAAGAAGATGCCAGTTTTCGGGGCCTATCTTGCCTCCCAATTCTTTTTCCGCGCGGTCATATGCCTTGATGGAAAGATCATATTTTTCTGCACGGCGATAAGCATCACCTATCTGGATCAGTGCATTGATATCCTTATGCGTGTTGTATATTTCATCAAGATAGGCAATGGCTTGATCAAGCTTTCCTTCGCTCTCCATCAATTCTGCCGCGCTTCTTTGCGCCGCCAGGAAAGAGTCATTGCCCGAATTGATGGTCTTTAAAACACCTATCGCTTCATCCGCATGGTCGTTGCGCATCAAGATGCCGGCCAGCATCAACCTGTTCTCTTCATTGCCGGGGGCAAGGAACTCCGACATGCGGGCAAAGACCAACGCGCTGTCATCGCTGTTTTCCTGAAACAAGATGCTCGCCATATTATAAAAGGCTTCGGCCGCGCCTTCCATGGGGGTCGCGATCTTTGGGGCATTCACGCTGCCGGGATCTGCAATCTTTGCTTCAAGCGCGGTGATATCCGGAACCGGAACGCCATTGTCTTTTTTGTGTTTCAGCAGGGTTTCATAAATTTTTTTCGCCAGTTCGGGATTGTTGTTGCGCGCGAAAATATCGCCAACCCGTTCCATGATGTGGCTGTCCACCTCGCCGGAGGCAATGATATTCACAAAATAACGCGCGTCATCCTTGATCTGTCCGACATAATCCGCGATCAACAACGCGTGATAGGCATGAAACGGACTGGCATTGACAAGATTGTCGTCATCTTCCGGGCCTTGCGGGGCCTGCGCCCATGCAATCAGGATGGGACGAATGAAATCACCGACGCTATTGCCCGGCATTTTTTCGAATATCGTGACCGCTTCCTTGAAGTTCTGGCGCTTCAGCTCATCCGTCCCATGCACCAGTAATGCAAGAACGTTATCATCATCTTGTTCAAGAACCTTGCGGGCAAAGGCGATGGACCGGTTGGCATCGCCCGCCTGCATGGCAAGCACCATCGCCCTTTGTTGAAGTTCGACATTGTCCGGGTCTTGCGCAATCACGCGGCTTAAATACTCGCTGGCTTTGGTCCAATCCTGACGATATTGCGCGAACTGTCCGGACAGATAGTTTCCGGCCTGTGTTTCCTGAACATACTCGCGCGTTGGAATATAGAAGGAGACCGGGCCGCCGTTATCCGGTTTGAACCAGTCCGACCAGCCTGTTTCCGTTGATGCGGAATTGTCATCGCATGCCGAGAGCAGCGCGATAGAGCTTAACGTCAGGATCAGTTTTCTGGACAATACGGCCATTACGGTTCCACTTCTTTTCTACATGTTGGGGTAGTTGGGACCGCCGCCGCCTTGCGGTACGGTCCATACAATATTCTGCGACGGATCTTTGATGTCGCAGGTCTTACAATGCACACAATTCTGCGCATTTATCACGAACTTTTTCTCGCCGGCCTCTTCGACCACCTCGTAAACGGCGGCGGGGCAGTAACGCTGTGCCGGTTCTGCGTATTCTGGTAAATTCACTGCAATCGGTATGCCAGAATCCTTGAGTTTTAAGTGAGAAGGCTGGTCCTCCTCATGATAGGTGTTCGAGAGCTGGACGCTGGTCAGTCGGTCGAAGGTCAGCACGCCATCCGGTTTCGGATAATCGATTTTTGCGCACTCTGCCGCTTTTTTCAGTTGCGTGTGATCCGCGTGGTTTTTCAGGGTGTAGGGAAGCATCCAGCCGCCGAATGTCTGGAAAGCGCCGTGGATAATGCCGGCCCACATTCCCCAGTGGAAACCGGGGCGGATATTTCTGACCTTATAAAGTTCCTTATAGGCCCACGAATTTTCAAATGCCGTTTGATAGGACGCGCATTCGCGGCCGCTTGTGCCCGATGACAAATGTTTCACGATTTCTTCCGCAGCGATCATGCCGGATTTCATCGCTGTGTGATTGCCCTTGATCTTGGGGACGTTCAAAAATCCCGCCGTATCGCCGATCAAAACACCGCCAGGGAAGGAGAGTTTGGGCAGCGATTGCAAACCGCCTTCGACCAAAGCACGCGCGCCATAGGCAAGGCGGCGACCGCCTTCCAGATATTGGCGGATCGCGGGGTGGGTTTTGAAACGCTGCATTTCCTCAAACGGGGAAAGATAGGGATTGCTGTAATCCAGCCCCGTGACAAAACCGATGGAGACCATGTTCTCCCCGAAATGATACATCCACGACCCGCCATAGGTTTTGGAATCCATCGGCCAGCCGACCGTGTGCATGGTCAGTCCGGATTTGAATTTCTCCGGTTTGATTTCCCAGATTTCCTTGACGCCGAGGCCATAGGTCTGAGGGTCCGAATTGGCGCGGAGGGCATATTTGGCGATCAAGGTTTTGGTCAGCGATCCGTGGCATCCTTCGGCGAACACGGTCTGTTTCGCATGGATTTCCACACCGGGGGTAAAATCGTGACGGCGCTCGCCATCCTTGCCGATTCCCATATCGCCGGTCGCGATGCCTGCGATGCGATACGCGCCCTCGGCGAAGGCGTCGCTGCGGCTCTCGCTCGTGCCCTGCTGGAAGCTGTAGTGCTCCGCCTGGCGGTGCTTGGGCTGCAGGATGACTTTCTGAAACTTGCTGCAGACGATGCATATGGC
>CBFGQF010000201.1:0-3070 GCA_965650865.1 uncultured Alphaproteobacteria bacterium
GCCCATGGGCTGGGTGCGGATATGACAATTCGCTTGCCGGAGGTCAGCTACCGGGGCGTGTTCAAAGGGATCGACGATCATGGCTCTTTAATTGCAGAGGTTGATGGAGAGCAAAGGATTTTCACCGCCGGTGAAGTTCATTTTGGAGTGACATAAGATGCTATTGGCAATCGAAGCAGGCAATACGAATGTCGTTTTCGCGCTTTATGACGGAGAGAATATCCTGCATTCATGGCGGTGCAAGACTGACGGCGCGCGGACGGCAGATGAATATGCGTCGTGGCTATATCCGCTTTTCTTGCAAGCGGGGCTCGCGTTCAAGGATATCGATGATGCGATTGTCAGTTCGGTTGTTGCCGATGCGAATTTTAATCTGAATCGGTTGTGCGACAAGCATTTCGGATGTCAGCCTATTATGGTTGGTCAGGATAAAATAGATTTGCCCATTAAGGTAAAAATAAAAAAGCCGGAAGAAATGGGGGCGGACCGCCTGCTTCATGCCATGGCGGTGCGCGCATATTATAAATACCCTGCTATTGTTGTCGATTTCGGGACGTCGACTACTTATGATGTTATCGACGAAAACGGGGACCATTGCGGCGGAACCATTTCCCCCGGTGTGAATTTGTCCATGGCGGCTCTCCGCCAGGCAGCGGCGGCTTTGCCCAAAATTGCCATCCGTAAAACAGACACTGTCATTGGTAAAGACACGGTGCATGCGATGCAGTCCGGTCTTTATTGGGGGCTGGTCAGCTCCGTGGAAGGGATGATCGCGCGCATCTCCGCCGAAATGGGGGTTAAACCTTTTGTGCTGGCAACCGGCGGTCTGTCTCCGCTTTTTGCCGATGGCACCAAGGTGATAGATCAACATGACGAAGATTTAACGATGAAGGGCCTGATCGCGATATACAATCACATGCGTCAGAACGCCAAGGCCGCTTAAAAGAAAGCAAGTATGATTAACTTTAAAAAAGACGAACTCTATTTCATCCCGCTCGGCGGCGCCGAACAATTCGGCGTGAACCTGAATGTTTATGGCTATGGTGGTAAATGGCTGGCGGTCGACTGCGGCATGGGTTTTGCGGATGAACGTTATCCTGGCATCGATATTCTTCTCCCCGATCCGAAATTTATCGCAGAGCGCAGGAAAGACCTTGTTGGCCTGATTATTACCCATGCGCACGAAGACCATATCGGCGCGGTGGCGCATCTTTGGCCACGTTTGAAGTGCCCGATCTATTGCACCCCGTTTACGGCAGCCGTCCTGCGCCGCAAACTCTCCGAAAACAATGACTGCCGCGATGCGGAGATTGTCGAGGTAGAGCAAGGTGGCAAAATCAGCCTGCCACCCTTCAATATCACGCTCATACCCGTAACGCACTCCGTGCCGCAGACATCGGCGTTGTTTATTGAAACAGCAGCGGGGAACGTCGTCCATAGTGGCGACTGGAACCTCGACCCGAACCCGATGCTGGATAATCCGACAGAGGCGGAGCCGTTTCAAAAATTCGGAGACAAGGGCGTGCTCGCCTATATCGGCGATTCAACGAACGCCGAGGTCGATGGCACGTCGGGGTCCGAAGCAGATGTTGAACGCGGCCTTGTCGAAGTGTTCCGCGAATGTGAGGGCCGTATCGCGATTACGATGTTCGCATCGAATGTCGGGCGGCTTCGCTCTATCTGTCTTGCGGCGCGGCAGACGGGCCGTCAGGTCGCTTTGCTTGGCCGGTCGCTCCACACCATGACGGCGGCGGCGAAAGATTGCGGATACTTGAAAGACGTGCCGGAATTCGTGACCGAAGATGATATCGGTTATATTCCCGACAACAAACTCATCATCGTGGTAACGGGATCGCAAGGCGAGGCGCGGGCGCAGCTGGCGCGGATCGCGCGCGGCGAACATCCGGAAATCAGTTTTAAAAAAGGTGATACCGTCATCTTTTCTGCGCGGCCCATTCCGGGGAATGAACGCGAGATCATCGAAGTTAAAAATAATCTGGCCGCAAGCCATGTCCGGATTATTTCACCACGTGAAACGAAACACTTAATCCATGTGTCCGGACATCCTGCGCGTGATGAAATCACCCAGATGTTGCAGTGGCTCCGCCCGAAGTCGGTTATTGCCGTCCATGGGGAGCGCACGATGCTGGAGGCGCATGCTGCTCTCGCGCTTGCTTCGCAAGTTCCAACGGCCATCGTGCCGAACAACGGTTCGGTCATTCGTCTATCGCCCGGTACGCCGCAGGTGATCGACCATATCGAAACGGGCCTTCTGGCCGTGGAGCCCGGGCGGATTATCGAGGCAGAGCATCAGGCGATCTCTCAGCGTCGTAAGCTCCAATTTACCGGCGCTGTTCATGCCACGCTTGTCATGGATGCCAAAGGCAAACTGGTGACCGATCCGCAAGTGTCTACGGTGGGCCTGATCGACCCCGAAAGCAAGGACGGGCAAAAATTCGAAGATTCCATTCTGGATGAAATAGAAGATTTGCTGGATGACATGAATAAATCGGAACTTCGCGATGATGAATTTGTTTCCGAGGAAATCCGTATCGGCATCCGCCGTTTTGTCGATCACAAATTATCGATCAAACCGAAAACGTCGGTGCATCTGGTACGGGTTTAACCATATCGTTCAAAATTTCCGATAGTTCGCGTACGGAATTGGCGACATTGTGTGCGCCTATGTCTTTGAGCACCCGGTCATGGCCTGCCGGACAATGGCCGCCATCGGTAAACCCGATTACCTTCATGCCGGCGCGAAGGGCCGCTATAACACCGTTCCCGCTGTCTTCAACGACCACGCAATCTTGTGGGGCCATGTTTATTTTATCGGCGGTGTATAAAAACAAATCCGGTTCCGGCTTTCCGTGTGCCACCATCCGGGCTGAATAGACGTGATCGCCGAACAATCCCTGGTATCCCGTCTTGTTCAGTTTCAAATGCAAATCCTGTGTAGGAGAACTGGAGGCCACGGCCTTGGGATGCATGACAGAGCGGACAAGCTCAATCATTCCCGCTACGGAGTCCAGTTTCGTTTCAAACTCGGTATGAATGTGGGCGAGCAGGC
>CBFGQF010000202.1:0-3036 GCA_965650865.1 uncultured Alphaproteobacteria bacterium
TGATTTCCACCGACAAGGGCGATGCCGTCGCCTATGCCATCTTCAACCTTCAGGATCGTGGCATCATGTTCATTGGCGCAGGTGACAAGGTGTATGAAGGCATGGTTGTCGGCGAACACAGCCGTGAGAACGACCTGGACATCAACGTCCTGAAAGGCAAAAAACTGACCAACGTCCGCGCAAGCGGTTCCGATGAGGCCGTCGTACTCGTTCCACCCAAGAGAATGTCTTTGGAAGAAATGATGTCCTATATCAACGAGGACGAACTGGTGGAAGTCACGCCAAAATCTTTGCGCCTTCGCAAAAAATACCTAAACGTCACCGACCGCGAACGCGCGGCGCGCGAAGCCAAACGCGCCTCTTAATCCCTGACGCAGGAATAAAAAAAAGCCCGCTATCAAGCGGGCTTTTTGTTACTGCTGTGCCGGAGCGGGTGCACCATCATTATCACCCGCATTATCACCCGCCGATGGGGAAACTTCCGGTGCATCGACATTCACATCGGGCAATTCGATATTGGTCGTCTGGGCGCCTTCAAGACCGCCTTCGGATTTGATAAAGAAATACGCGCCGATCGCAATCACAATCGCCAGAATAACGCCGAGGATGACGCCGATACCGGAATTATCATTTGTCTGAGCCATAATTTTTCTCCTTAATCTTAATCTATTATAAAAATACAAACGGGGGACACCGCTTCCGGTTCCCCCGCTTGTTTCAAGGTCGTTACCGCTCTAGGCGTGTCTGACGTTTTTCTTTTGCGTTATACGCTTTTGCGCGCCGCTTCTAGGGCCTGCATTGTTATTGCCGCCCTGTTTCTTGAATCCGCCGTCCTTGCTGAACGGCTTTTTGAAACCGCCTTCGCGCTTTTCAAAGCGGCCTTCGGCGCGTTTGGCGCCATCCTTGTTGTAAGGCTTTTTAAAGCCGCCTTCTGAACGGTTGCCACGGTCATCACGCGATTTGAACTCGCCTTCTTTGCGGAACGGGCGGTCGCCGGTCGCACTGCGCGGACGGTCAAAATTGCCTTCGCTGCGTGGTTTGAAGGAACGGCCCTCGCCAGTGTTGCCATCTGGACGTGTTTGATCGAAAGAGCGTTTCGGGCGGTCGCCGAAATCCTTGCGGGGACGATCCCCACCGAACGATTTTTTAAAGCCGCCTTCTTTACGTTCCCCGCTATTGGTGCGTTTCCATGCATCGGGATTCGCGGCAAAATTATCGCCGCCTTCGCGCTTTTGATACGGCTTCTTAAACCCGTCGCGTGCCGGACGTTCGGCACGGTCGAAATCGTTCGCCGGGCTCCAGTCACTCTTTTTACGATCCGGGCGTCCGCCATCACGGGCGAAGGGCTTCTTGTCAAAGCCGCCCTTGCGATCGCCATCGCCGCCACGGCGGAAATTATTAGCTCCGTCCTTCTTGCCGTAACCGCCACCGAATTTCTTGCCGCCGGATTTGCGGCCGCCTTCATCGCGCAAGCTGCTTTCATACTTCTCGCCAGGATTCAGCATCTTTTCGATTTCACGCCACAAATGACGTTCACCCGGAGAGATGAAGGATACGGCATGGCCCTTGTTACCGGCACGGGCCGTGCGGCCAATGCGGTGGATGTAATCTTCCGCCACTTGCGGCAGGTCGTGGTTGATCACGTGTTCGATATGCGGCACATCGAGACCGCGGGCCGCGACATCGGTTGCAACAAGCACGCGCACATCGCTCTTGCGGAAGGCCGCCGTGACTTTTTCACGTTGACGTTGACGCAGGCCGCCGTGAAGCGCATCCGCCGTGTAACCATCCTTTATCAGCTTGCCAGCGATCTTGTCCGCGCTGTGCTGTGTGCGGGCGAACACGATGATCGATCCTTCGCGCTTTTCGATTTGCGCTTTCAGTTCGTCATATTTCTTTTCCTGAGCGATGTTCAGGTTTTCCTGAATGATATTTTCGCCCGGTTTGGATTGCGATCCGACGCTGACGCGTTCCGGATTGTTCAGATACTGTCTCGAGAACTTGATGATGGAATCCGGGAACGTGGCGGAGAACATCAATGTCTGACGCTCCAGCGCGGTTTCGGAGAGGATGGAATCGATCTGCCCCGAAAAGCCCATGTCGAGCATACGGTCCGCTTCATCGAGAACGACAAAGGAAACACGGTCGACAAGGTCAGGATTGCCGCGCAGGTGGTCATTGATACGGCCCGGCGTGCCGACGATCAAACGTGGGCGGCGGTCGAGCTGCACATATTGCTTGCCGATCGGTTCTCCGCCGATCAGCAGGGCCGTCTTGATGCCCTGCGGGCCTTTGGCGGACAGGCCAATCATCTTGCGGGCGACATCATGAACCTGCATCGCCAGTTCGCGTGTCGGCAGCATGACAAGCGCATGCGCATTGGTATTTTTCATCAGATAGTCAATCATCGGCACGCAGAAGGCGGCCGTCTTGCCGGTTCCCGTCTGGGCAGAACCAAGAATATCGCGGCCTTCGAGCGCAAGCGGAATGGCCATCGCCTGAATCGGCGTCGGCTCGGTGAAGTTCATCATAGAGAGTGATTCTTGCAGCGCATTGGATAGCGCAAAGTCTTTAAAACTTGTCGTCATTTTCGTCTTTCATAAAAATATCCGCGCCCATCACCTGATGGGTGCGAAGCGGCGCACGTAGCCGCGGTTTCAAAGCATCATTCGGCTGATACATCGAAACCGCCTTTTCGCCCTTTATGAAAGGAAGGTGGATTACAGTACCATTGGGAAGCGCGGCCTATTATTGTTGGTTAATAACCGGTCCCAGAACCTGATTGCAGGCCCGTGTATCTCATACCCGCGCCGCCTTTGTCAAGAAATTCCGGCATATGGCGCCCTTCCCACAATTCCTGCGCCTCGAAGATGGCGCCTTTGAGCGGGTTGCTTTCGGGAATCGGCACTGTACGGATATCTTCGCGTATGCCCAGTTGATCTTGCCACGACCGGCAAATATCGGGGTTTTCCTGCCCTTTTGGGTAGGCACCCACCACCAGAAGGTCGGCGGTGGCATCGATGCGCCTGTGCCCCG
>CBFGQF010000203.1:0-2993 GCA_965650865.1 uncultured Alphaproteobacteria bacterium
CTATCCTTGCCGATGATGTACTCTTCACGTTTGAAACGTTGAAGGAATTCGGCCGCCCGAACGCACGCCGCATTTATAAGCTGGTCTCCAGGGCCGAAAAACTGGACGATCGCACGGTAAAATTCTCGCTCGGTGAAGGCTATGACCGTGAAACCGTCATGATCCTGTCCTTGATGCCCGTTCTTTCAAAAGCATACTGGGCCGACAAAAAATTCGATGAAACAACACTGACACCTTTCCTGTCGAACGGCGCCTATAAAATCGCATCCGTCGATCCGGGCCGCAAAATCACCTATGAACGCGTCAAGGATTACTGGGCCGCTGATCTTTTGCCGAACAAGGGCCATTACAATCTGGACCGCATCACGTACGATTATTTCCGCGATGATTCCGTTGCTTTCGAAGCGTTCAAAACGGGTGATCTGAATTTCCGGCGCGAATGGGATGCGGGGCAATGGCGTACAGGATACGATATCCCCGCGGTTGTCTCCGGCAAGGCCGTAGCAGAACCGTTACAACATGGCCGCCCCGACCGCGTCCGCGCCTTTATCTTCAACACGCGCCGTGAACCGTTCAAAGATATCCGCGTGCGCGAAGCCCTGAACCTGCTGTTCGATTTCGAATGGGTGAATAAAAACCTTTATGACGATATGTACAAACGGATCGGCAGTTATTTCCCGAACACCGAACTGGCCTCGCCCGATAATCCGCCGCAACCGGTCAATGCCACGCCAGAGCAAAAACGCGCCAATATGATCAAGGCCGATGCGCTTTTGAAATCCGCCGGATGGGTTTTGAAAAACGGTGTGCGCGTGAATGAAAAAACCGGCCAGCCGATGCGATTTGAAATCATGCTGGATGACCCCTCCAATGAAAAGATCGCGCTATCTTTTGCCCGTTCCCTGAAACGCATGGGTATTACACCGAATATCCGCACACTCGATTCCGCGGCGTTCCTTGGCCGCATCAACGACTATGATTTCGACATGACGCTCTATTACTGGATGTCGACCCTCTCGCCGGGCACGGAACAATATCTATACTGGTCCTGCGAGGCGGCAGGCCAGCCATCCCGATGGAATTATGCCGGAATTTGCGATAAAAACATCGATCTGCTATCACAATCCATCCCGGCCGCAAAAACGCGGAAAGAACTGGTGGAACGGACCCGCGCCCTCGATCATGCATTGATCTCGGGCACTTACATGATCCCGCTCTACTACAATCCGCAGGATTTTGTGGCCTATTGGAAGCCGCTGGCCCATCCGGACACCATGCCCCTTTACGGCACAGTTCTGGAAACATGGTGGATGAACCC
The DNA here is from genome assembly GCA_965650865.1 of uncultured Alphaproteobacteria bacterium. Lineage (GTDB taxonomy): Bacteria > Pseudomonadota > Alphaproteobacteria > Micavibrionales > Micavibrionaceae > Micavibrio_A. The sequence continues at coordinate 1,319 of CBFGQF010000203.1, forward strand.
GTAAAAGGTACCCCTTTGGGGCTATAAAGCGCCAAAACTCTATGGTTAAATTGGAAACGAGATTCGTTTGATTGGTTTGAAAGACATGACAAAAACACTTCTGATCGCCTCCCTTTCGGCTGCCACCATTCTCGGTGCCTGCCAGGTTCCGTTTAAAATGGAAGACGCGCAATACTGGCAACGCAAAAATGCCACCTCCGCGCTCTACCTGCGCGGTCCAAAGGCTCAACAAAGCCTGCACATGGATATAGCAACCTGCGTGAATGAAATTTCCGAACTGGAACGCGTTGGCGCAATCCGTAAAGCTATCCCCGCCGACACGCGTGATGGTTATGTTCCCAATCCGAAAGAACCCGAAGGCAAAATGGCCGGATGGGATTCTCCAAAACGTGACGGCTATCTTTACAACGAACATCTGCCCTACACGGATTTCGAAACCTGCATGGACACCAAGGGATGGGAACGGGTTGAGGCTCTGCCCTATTCGCAGGCCGATATCGCCCGCCGCGATTACCTGCGCAGCGTCAAGGGCTATGAGTATCAGAGCAAAGACAATCTGAACAAGTTCAAAGGAAATGAACCGGTGGTTCAGGACCCGACAATCAACGACTGATTACGCCAGAATCATTTCATGACTTACATCAGGCCGGGCATCAACCGGCCTGATTCTTTTCCATCCGCCGAGATTTTTGCCCACCTCACGCATCTGCGCCTCATTGTCGAAATCTATTACGCCGGGCCAATAACTTTGTGACAGAAGATAACGCGGCAAACTGAGGCCGGCCTTACCCTGCTGCGCGGCGTGCGCGAAGCAACGCGCTATATGTCTGATTTCACCATAGGCTATGCCTTGCGATCGCATCGCATAGATCGGGTGATCACGATAAAAATCATGCAAGGGTTCATAAAACTTGCTTTTCTCGGCTAACTCGGTATCAGGCGCCCATGATAAGGGAAGCATCACGTTTTCAAATTTTTTGGTGAGCTTGACAAGATCATCCGGCGCCAGCATGCGGCATAGCGCTTTTGCCTCGTGATATATCGCAGGCTTTAAATTGTTCCTGACCGCCTCTAACCGTCCGGTGTAATGGACAACACTATTGGCCTGCGCCCTTTGGAAATTATGATGTTTCATATCCAAATAGGCGCCGAGACGCGCCCATGTGAAGGCACCGTTTTCATTTGTCGCCAAAAACTCGAAGCTTTTAGCCCCCATTAATAAAGCCAACTCAATTGCATTGCGAAGCCAGTTCTTTCCCACGCCTTTGCTTTGCGATGAACCCGCCACAGAAATATCGGTGTCGGTAACTTTTACGTTGGGAATCAAGCGCAGTTGCACAAGTGACAACAAACCGTAGGCAGAACTATCGACATTGAATGTCACAAGCCCGCCCTTTGTTAGATCAGCAGAGATTTTTACTGGCTGATCATAGCCACTACTCAGCAGGTCATGAATTTGCGCAGGTTTATAGGGAATATATTGGTGCCAGTCGGCAACGCTGCGCGCCAAAACCTTTTTCGGCGGCTGAAAATCGATGTTCATAGGCACAGACGCAAAATCCGCAGATGTCAGACGGCTCTCAGACTTTGAAATAATGGTTTGATACGCGCTCATACACAGGATCGAACTTTTTTATTATGTCGAAGGATAATAAGCGCTACTTGATTTGGTTCC
>CBFGQF010000204.1:0-2990 GCA_965650865.1 uncultured Alphaproteobacteria bacterium
CCAGCCCGATCGTCAGGGCGGCACACAGTTTCTTGATTTCCCCCGCCATGAAATAAAAAGGCCCGCATGGGGCCTTTTTTTTTGCCGGTAGGATGGGGCATATCCCGCCCGTATTACATCGCCCGGACTTTTTCCAAAAACGCCTGCACGCGGGTCTGAAGGTCCTCGGCCCGGCCCGACAGATCCTTCGAAACTTCGGACATGACGGCCGCAGACTGGCCCGTGTCATTCGCGGCCCTTTGAACGCCGGAAATGTTCGCGGAGACCTCCTGCGTGGCCGCGGATTGCTCCTCGATGGCACTCGAAATTGCGGTGCTGATCTCGTTAACGTTCGTAATCACATCCGCAATTTTTTTGATGGCTTCTGCCGATGTGCGGCTGGCAATCTGGATCGCACCGATCTGCGATGAAATCTCTTCCGTTGCCTTCGCGGTTTCGGATGCCAGTGTTTTCACCTCGGATGCAACAACGGCAAAGCCCTTGCCCGCATCGCCCGCACGCGCGGCTTCGATGGTGGCATTCAAGGCCAGAAGATTCGTCTGGTCCGCGATATCCGAAATCATGGATGTGACCTCACCGATTTTGCCGGCGGCCTCCACCAGCCCGGCCACAAGCTCTTCGGAACGGCGGGCCTCCTGCACAGCCTCACCGACAATCCGCGCCGAATTCGCAACCTGATGCGAAATCTCCCCGACCGATGTAGACAGTTCTTCGGTTGCCGTGGCGACAATATTGGATTGCACGCCCGTTTCCTCCGCCGCCGCTGCAAGCGATTGCGATGTCCCCTGCATTTGCGTTGCCGAAGACGCGACAATCTGGACGAGCGATTGAACATTGGTCTCGAAATCCGCGACCAGGCGTTTATTCTCTTCCTTGCGCGGGGTAAGGTCGGTGGCAAACTTCGTCACTTTAAAGGGCTTGCCGTTCATATCAAAGATCGGGTTATAGGACGCCTCGATCCACACTTCCTTGCCCCCCTTGCCGATACGCTTATACTGCGCTGCCTGGAACTCGCCGCGCCGCAAGGCCTCCCAGAAATCCTTATATTCCTTACTGGCTGCAAAGGCAGGTTCCGCAAACATGGTGTGATGCTTGCCTTTGACTTCATCGAGCGTATAACCCATCACGCTCAGAAAGTTTTCGTTGGCATCGATAATCGTGCCGTCCATCTCAAAGTTAATCACCGCTTGAGACCTGTTGATCGCGGAAATAAGGCCGTTCAGCTCCGCCATTTGAAGACTTTTTTCGGTGATGTCGGTGGCATATTTGACAACCTTGTATGGTTTGCCATTGCGGCCGATAATCGGGTTATACGATGCCTCGATCCATACTTCCTTGCCGCCCTTGCCCAGACGTTTATACTGCGCCGCTTGAAATTCGCCACGGCGCAGGGCATTCCAGAAATCCTTGTATTCCTGACTGGCGGCAAAGGCAGGTTCCGCGAACATGCTGTGATGCTTGCCCTTGATCTCATCGATCCTGTATCCCATCACCTTCAGAAAGTTTTCATTCGCCGTTAAAATCGTGCCATCCATACTGAACTCGATAACGGCTTGGGACCGGCTGAGCGCCGCCAGAATATCGCTCATCTCACCGCTCCCTTTTCTTATACCGGACGACCGGAAACCTAGGATATTGCGCGCACTGCTTGGCATGGAAGCTCTCCTTTCAGGAAAGGGGATATGTAAAAGTTTGTGGGTAAATTAGACGCCTTGAATGTACATATTGTACATACGCCAGTATACCAGTCACACTGTAAACGTAAAGTTAAAATATACTAATTATTTGATTTTATTATAAAAACAGGACCATCATGGTCCTATTGAAGCATTTTATACAACCATGAGGGGAATTTTCATGAATGCAATGGTAAGAAAAGGTATAGACCACCTAGATCACTTCTCACCGATGTCCGCACCCCGGCCAACAGCATGGCCGGCGTTTCCCTTCCTTTAAATTCTCCCGGGCGATGCCTATGCGCTTGGCCCGTGTTTGCGTTTTTTTCGCGTCTTCTATCCAACAAATGAATTCGTTGCGGGCAAGGGGCGTGATGTCTTCCCATGCTTCGCGCATGGCCGCGTCAACCATCAAAATCTCTTTCAAATCTTTCGGCAGAGCATGCACCGTGCCACCACTGATTGCCACCCCCGCCATAAAAACCTAACCCTCTTTTACATCCACCGTGATGTCATGGACTTTTTTCTTAAAATCGATGAAGCGATTTATTTTTTCCGATAGCACGCTAGGCTCGAATGGCTTGGGTATGAAATCATCCATTCCGGCCTCGAAACACTTGTTTTTGTCCTGTTCACGCACATGGGCGGTCATGGCGATGATGGGGGTTTTGGTAATGCCCTTCTCCCCCTCGATCTTACGAATAAGGCGTGTTGATTCAAGCCCGTCCAGTTCGTGCATCTGCAAATCCATAAGAATGACATCGTAGTTGTTCTGTCCGAATTTTCGAAGCGCCTCGAAGCCGTTTTCGGCAACATCGTAATCATAGCCAAGCATGTCGAGCATGGCGCCCACGACAAGGACATTGGGCTCATAATCTTCGACCACCAGAACATTACGGTTATGTGAAGGTGCCTTGGGCACGGTGTTGGCGGAAAAAATTTTCTTCTCCGAAACATTCCCGGAGGTTTGAATCGGCAAGCTCACGGTAAAAGTTGAACCGATGCCAAGCTGGCTCGACACAGAAATAGACCCGCCCATTTTTTCCACGAATGCCTTGGCGATGGAAAGCCCCAGGCCTGATCCACCATATCGCCGCGTAATCGATGTATCGGCCTGCATGAATTTATCAAAGACTTGGCCCAGCTTCTCCGGATGGATGCCGATACCTGTGTCGGTGACCTTGATACGGATTATGGGCTTATCGGCTTCGGGACCGGGCATGGAATCCACGTAAACCTGAACCGACCCCTTATCGGTAAATTTAATCGCGTTCGAAACAAGATTATCCAGGATACGGGTGAAGGCTTCCCTGT
>CBFGQF010000205.1:0-2969 GCA_965650865.1 uncultured Alphaproteobacteria bacterium
CATTGACAGCGCGCCGCGTCTCATTTCGTCATGATCCGGAAACGAGATGTCCACAAATTGTTCGAAGACATGACTGCGATTGGCGAGGTTTTCAAAAAGGTAATCAAAAGTATTTCGCCGGGCCACGGCTATGGATTGCGCGCTGTTTTGATACCCGCTCTGAATTGCATTGAAGACATAGGAGATGGCGCGGCGATTGATATCCAGTTCCATGTTGATATGGAGTTTCTGAATCAGAAGGGCGGGTGATTCTTGTCCTATCGTGTAGATGTCATCATTCAGCATTATATTTTACACAGTTACTTTTGGTCAGATATTACTTCTCGCTCACCCGTTCTATGTCCGCGCCGACATTGGTCAGTTTGGCGACAATATTTTCGTATCCGCGTTCAAGGTGATAAATGCGGTTCACGATGGTTTCACCTTCCGCGGCAAGTCCGGCGAGGACGAGGGCTACGGAGGCGCGTAGATCGGTAGCCATCACCTCCGCTCCGCGCAAACTTGAAACGCCACGCACGATGGCGGAATTGCCCTGCACGGAAATATTTGCACCCATGCGCACAAGCTCCGGCACATGCATGAAGCGGTTTTCAAAAACGGTTTCGGTGACCATGCCGGCGCCCTTGCACATCGTCAGCATCGCCATGAATTGCGCTTGAAGGTCTGTGGCAAAGCCGGGATAGGGCTCTGTCATGATGTCGATGCCTTGCAGATTGCTGCCATTGCGATAGACGATCACATCGTTTCCATCTTGCTCGATCTTCATGCCAGCGCCGCGAAGCGGGCCAATGAGGGACGCTAGAAGATCGGTGCGTGTGTTTTTGAGGCGTACTTCACCGCCGGTCAGACCGACGGCACACATATAAGTGCCGGTTTCAATACGGTCCGGAAGACACGCGTGGTTGACGCCGTTCAATGACTGAACACCTTCAATACGGATTTCGGATGTGCCAAGGCCTTCGATTTTTGCGCCCATCGCGATGAGGGCGTTGCCCTGATCGACGATCTCCGGCTCGCGCGCGGCATTCGACAGGATCGTGGTGCCTTTGGCGAGCGTTGCCGCCATCATAATGTTTTCGGTTGCGCCAACAGACACGAACGGGAACGTGATATGTGCGCCTTTCAGGCCGCCTGCTGGCGCGGTTGCCTTGATATAGCCGCCATCCAGTTCTATGGTCGCGCCCATGGCTTCAAAGCCTTTGAGATGCAGGTCAACAGGACGCGTGCCGATGGCGCACCCGCCCGGCATGGAAATTTCTGCTTTTCCTTCGCGAGCGAGGAGGGGGCCGAGCACGAGAACGCTCGCGCGCATCTTGCGCACAAGGTCATACGGCGCGGTTGTCGTCTTGATTGTCGGTGTATGGAGCATCGCAACGCCATCGGAGCGCAGCGCCACGCGCATACCCAGATAATCGAGCACTTCGGACAGCGTGCGCACATCACCGAGAGTGACGGGCATGTTCGTGAACTGCACCGGTTGATCCGTGAGAAGTGCCGCGCACATATGCTTCAGGCCTGCGTTCTTCGCGCCACTGATCGGAATATCGCCGTTCAAACGGTTGCCGCCGCGCACACGCAATTTATCGAGCGTGGATGTCTTCACTTCACCGTGAATGATCTCGACGACTTTGCCATCGCCATTGTCCTGTTTGATGCTCGAGGCTTTTATTTGTGTCATTCTTAGTCCTTCATGCGTGGCAATGTGACGCCGCGCTGGCCCATGTATTTTCCGGCGCGGTCGGCGTAGGAAACTTCGCAAGGCTCTGATCCTTTGAAGAACAGAAATTGCGCCACGCCTTCATTCGCGTAGACTTTCGCGGGCAGGGGCGTGGTGTTGGAAATTTCCAATGTCACATGGCCTTCCCATCCCGGTTCCAGCGGCGTGACATTCACGATGAGGCCGCAACGCGCATAAGTGGATTTGCCTAGGCAGATGACGAGCACATCCTTTGGAATGCGGAAATATTCAACCGAGCGGGTGAGGACGAATGAGTTCGGCGGGATGATACATTCATCGACTTCGCGGTCGACGAACGAACTCGCGCTGAAATTTTTAGGATCTACCACCGCATTGTCGACATTTGTGAAGATTTTGAATTCGTTGGAACAGCGCGCGTCGTAGCCATAGGACGACAAGCCATAGGAAATGACGCCCGCATGATTTTGTTTTTCGACGAACGGTTCAATCATGCCTTGGTTCAAGGCGAGGTCGCGGATCTGCGCGTCCGATAATATGCCGGGCAGCGATTGACGCATGGCCCTTTCGTCCGTGGGGATTTCATCATTCAGCGGTCTGAGGTTTTGCATTTTCTTGTCCCTTGCTCTGCTCAGTAACGGCTTTGCGGCGTTTCAGATTTTCGCGCAAAGCGGCCGCGCGCTTTTCCGCCTTGATGGCGGCGGCTTCCTTGCCTTTGTCGCTCAAAGTTCCTGACATCGTTACCTATTTTCGTAAATATGGGGCTGACTATAGACAAATGGCCCGTTTGTTTCCAGTCCTAATATCCATCTGTCCCCTTTAAAAAGGCGGAGAGCGGGCCAAATTTTGGCATTCAAGCGGTTCCCGCTTGGAACAGAATCATTTTCGTTTCGTTCATGTAACTGAATCAGGCACGGCCCCGGCCCGTCTATGTCCCCCTAACACGTTGATTGGAGATATATCATGTCCTCAAAATCCCTTCTTCTGACCGCCGCGGCGGTCGTCATTATTCCGGTTTCCGCTCAAGCGCAGGTCAATGCCACGTATCAGAACCAGCCATCGCCGCTATCGGGTGTTTATGCCGGCGGTTTTGGAGGATATAGCTGGAACGAAACCGACACGGCCGCGGGGGCGAGGCCTGCCTCGGCCGCCAGTCCGGCCAGCGCTCTCAGACCCCACGCCCTCATGCCGTCACCGCCTTGCGCCTGCGCCCGGGCATCGCGACCCGCAGCCGCCGGTCCATCAGCGACAGCAGCCCGCCCAGCGCCATGAT
>CBFGQF010000206.1:0-2948 GCA_965650865.1 uncultured Alphaproteobacteria bacterium
GGGCGATGCCGAGCTGCTGGTCGTCGATCTGCCGCCAGGGACGGGCGATGTGCAACTCACGCTCGCGCAGAAAATATCGGCGAGCGGCGCGGTGATCGTTTCCACGCCTCAAGATCTGGCTTTAATAGATGCACGCAAGGCCATTGCAATGTTTGAAAAAACAGACGTCCCTGTTTTGGGTGTTGTGGAGAATATGAGCTATTACAAATGCCCTTCCTGCGGCCATGAAGACCATATCTTCGGCCATGGCGGAGCGCGGGAAGAGGCATCGAAACATGGCGTCCCGTTTCTGGGCGAAATCCCCCTCGATGGTGTTATCCGGACCAATTCGGATGCGGGCGAAAAGGCGGGCCATCCGGCCTATGCTCAAATTGCGGCGGAAGTGCTCAAGGCTCTCAAATAAATCTATACGGCCCGTATTATTTTCTTGCGCTTTGGCGGCCCGATCGCTTAGCGTATTTTAAATAAGAGCTAAGAACAGGGACCGTGTCATGAAACATGTAAAATTACAAAAGCCCGACCTTGCCGAAATTCTATCGGCTTTTGGCGGGATCAGCTGTGCTGCAATTGGCGTCACCTTGCGCGAAGACGAGGCCAACCAGAAGGCCATAAAGAACGCGAAAGAGGCGCAGGCCGAAACAATCCTGCGCAATGACTGGCCGCGCCACCCGCTGTGTGTCCTTGAAGCAAAGCTCTCGGATATACGCTATGACAGCCGCCACAAACTTATCCTCGGTTCGTCCAATACAGACCAGCAAGGATTGCAAGATGGAATTGCCGAAAAGACGTTGTTGGCCCTTATGGACTCCCTGCCGATTTTAAAGGGGCATGAGGATGCGCCGTTGATGCGTCTGGTTGGCGGTTTTGGCAAGAAAGGCCCCGCGACCCATACCGGCGGAACGATTCGCGATGTGATCATCCATATTGAGTCGATGGCCGAGCGCGAGGCCAAGGGAGAGGGGCGTGCCCTGATCCACGCAACAGGTGCGGGTGCTATAACGCCCGTGCATACACCGCCCTATATGCCCAAAAAGCAAAAGGCGGCAGCGGTGGAGAATTCAGATATAGAAGATATGGGCGCCGACCAGTTCATAGAACAGATTAAGGCGGAATTGCAGCTGAGCCTTTAATTATTTGCGGTCGAGCGTGAGGAAATCGCATCCCTCGATCTTGCGTTCTTCGACGATTTCCCAATCATCCTCGTTCAATGCCGGAAATGTTGCATCGCCTTCAGGGGATTGATGCACGCGGGTGAGATAAATGCGGTCCGCACGGGGCAGGGCCTGCGCGTAAATCTGCGCGCCGCCGATGACCATAATCTCCGATACGCCTTCCACCTTGCCCGCCTGATCGAACGCCTCATCGAGGTCTTTCACGGTCAGGGCGCCGTCATATTGCGGGTTCTTTCGACTGACCACGATATTGATGCGGCCCGGCAAAGGTTTGCCAAGGCTCGCCACGATGCTCTCGAACGTCTTGCGGCCCATGATGCAGGGCTTGCCCATCGTCACATTTTTGAAATGTTTGAAATCCTCCGGAATGTGCCAGAGCATTTTGTTGTCCCCGCCGATGACATTGTTATCCGCGGCCGCGACGATGAGGGAGATTGTGGGCATTAAACCGCCACCGCACCTTTGATATGCGGATGGGCCTCATAACCGACCAGTTCGAAATCCTCGTACTTGAAATCGAAGATATTCTTCACATGCGGGTTCAGGTGCATTTCGGGGAGCGGATATGGCTCGCGGGAAAGCTGTTCTTTCACCTGCTCCAAATGGTTGGTGTAGATATGCGCATCTCCAAATGTATGGACGAACTCACCGGGTTTCAGACCGCAGACTTGCGCCACCATCAGGGTGAGAAGGGCATAGGAGGCGATGTTGAACGGCACGCCAAGGAAAATATCGGCGCTGCGCTGGTAGAGCTGGCAGGAAAGTTTTCCGTCCGCGACATAGAACTGGAAGAAACAGTGGCAGGGCGGCAACGCCATTTTCGGAATTTCGCCGACGTTCCAGCTGGAGACGATCAAACGGCGGTCATCCGGATTGGTTTTGATGCGTTCGATGACGTTTGAAATCTGGTCGATTGTGCGGCCATCGGCGGTAGGCCAGCTGCGCCATTGATGGCCGTAAACGGGGCCGAGGTCGCCGTTTTCATCCGCCCATTCGTTCCAGATGCGCACGCCATTGTCGGTCAGGTATTTGATGTTGGTATCGCCCGCGAGGAACCAGAGAAGTTCATGGACGATGGATTTCAGGTGAAGCTTTTTCGTCGTCACCATGGGGAAACCTTCGGCAAGGTCAAACCGCATCTGGTGGCCGAAAACAGAAATCGTGCCCGTGCCGGTGCGGTCTTCCTTTTTGACGCCTTCGTCTAGGACGCGTTTCATCAGGTCATGGTATTGCTTCATGGCGAACTCCCCGTATTTGTCTGGATAAGGGAGTATAGGCCGATTCCGGCGCCATTCACCCCAAAAGGGGTGAATTTGTCCGAAAATCCACGGTTTATTTCCCTGATTACGTTTGACATTATGTTAAATATAAGATAGGTTTTTGCATCATAATCGTGCTATATGCCAAAAACGGCATATATAAGACTAAAGAAGGTGTGAGATGAACGAGATTTCGAGCAAAGCCGCATTTGGTCCAAGTGCCGAAGGACAAGGTGGTAGCCGCGGAATTATATTCAGCGATTGCAATGGTACTTTGGTTGGCCTGAATGATGGCACCAAATTCTTTAAGGAATATGCGGTCTATTTAAAGGCTATGCAGCATTCCGGATATACAGTTATTCTTCATTCTCTTGATATGAACGGTAACGCAGGCCTTTTGCCATCGCAATTCCTAATGTCAGGAACCAGAATTAAGGCAGAAGATTTTGCTTATGATGGGCTAATCGTATCAGACAAAAGAGAAGATACGAAAGGCATGAAAGGCATTGTTGCTTTT
>CBFGQF010000207.1:0-2924 GCA_965650865.1 uncultured Alphaproteobacteria bacterium
GTCATGTTCCAGTTTATCGGCAACCAAATCGACAGGCGGTTCATCACCCTGTGCCGTTGACGGCGTTGGTTGAGGCGAAGCAGCTTCTTCGCCTTGTGCCATCGGCGCCATGGGCGGGGTGGCATCAACTGGTGATACTTGCGATGCGGGCTCCTCATAAACCGGATAGATGTTCTTCCATTCGCGTTCCACAGGCGCGGCCACGGCCATGCCAGGCGTTATACACGTCAGCGGCAGAACGCCCGCAAGAAACGTACTGCCCAGCAGAAAATATGTTCGAGACGTTATAATCGGTTTGCTCCGTGGAAGGCCTTGGGAATCGGGTCGAAATCGACGCCTCCCATGATCGGAAAAAAGGCCGGAAAGGTCAAGGGAGGATAATGATTTACGACAAATATCCTAACGGAAAAAGGACGGAACTTCGTCGCCAAAGCCCAGAATACCCTCATTATCGTCATCCTGAACCTGGCGTAAATCGGATACACGGGGCTTTTCCGTCGAACGCCGGGCGGGGCGCTTGCCTACACTGGATGCGTTGCGCGGAGCCTTGGCACCCTTGCCGCCCCTGCTGCGTTCGGGCGCGGCGGTCTCAGCACTATCCTCGTCCGACACGACAACACGCGCCGGCTCATCCTCGTTCCGGGATTGCAACATCTCGAAAACCGGGATCGGCTTTTTAATCAGGCGCTCAACATTGGTCAGAAATTTTTCATCGCCGGGCGTGGTAAGCATCCATGCGCGACCGCTCATTCCCGCGCGCCCCGTACGCCCTATGCGATGCACGTAATCATCCGGGCTCATCGGCACGTCGTAATTGAACACATGGCTCACGGCGGAAATGTCGAGGCCGCGCGCAGCCACATCGCTACACACCAGAAACTTGACTGTGCCTTCGCGGAAATCCTGTAATGTCTGGGTACGTGCGGATTGAACCATATCACCGTGCAAAGGCGCTGCTGCATAACCTTGTTTTTTAAGGAAGGAAGCAACATCGCCGATATCGCGCTTACGGTTCAAGAAAACGAAGGCATTCTTCGGCGCTTCATTCCTGATAATTTGGCCCAGAACCTTTTTCTTGTCACGCGATGTTGTATGAACAAGGAATTGTTCAACCGTGACGGCCGTCGTGGCGGCTGCGGCCACGGCAATTTCCTTGGGATTGCTCAGGAACTTTTCGGTAAGTTTTTTAATCTCCGGCGGCATGGTGGCAGAGAATAAAAGGGTCTGGCGGTTTGGCGGAATCAAAGACACAATCCGTTCGATATCGGGGATGAAACCCATATCGAGCATACGGTCTGCCTCATCAATGACAAGGATTTTGATATCGTTGAGAAGGATTGCGCCGCGGCCAAACAGATCAAGCAGGCGGCCAGGCGTGGCGATCAGAACATCAACGCCCTTTTCCAGCAGCTTTTGCTGGTCTCCCATCGACTCGCCCCCAACCAACAGCGCCATGGAAAGCTTGTGATACTTGCCGTAGTCCTTGAAATTTTCGGCAACCTGTGCGGCCAGCTCGCGTGTAGGTTCCAGAACGAGGGAACGCGGCATGCGCATCTTGGCGCGGCCACCGCTCAATGCATCAATCATCGGCAGGGTAAAGCCCGCGGTTTTACCTGTGCCTGTCTGCGCAAGGCCCACGATATCCCGCGCCATCATAATGACGGGAATGGCCTTTTCCTGAATGGGGGTTGGAGTGGTGTAGCCCTTTTCGGCAATCGCTTTCAGCGTTTCCGGGCTCAGCCCTAAATCATCAAATGTCGTCATACGGTCAATACCTGCATAGCGGGGGGTTTAGCAGATATAGACGGGGTTTAGCAAGGCTTATTGGCCATTTTCCGCATTTTCGGGCTCATGCATATGCTCCAGTTGGCGCTCGACGAAGTCGGAACGGTGGGCATAGAGGTAAATCGCCAGATTGACGCTAAAAAGCACGGTCGCCGCCACCAATATAAGATGCACTTTATTCTTTTTGGGCTTGCAGGCGGCATGACCGCAGCCACTATCATGACAATCGATCTTATCGCTATACCAGCTGATGCCCCACCCAAGTAGCAGAATTACGCCCGAAAAGACGATGATCGGCACTTCCCAGCGATGCATAAAATCATGAAAAACGATCATAACACCGGGAAGGCTGGCAATCATGCCAAGCCCTGCGGCAAGGCTGAGCAGGCTGAAAACCGTTGGCATGACGCAGCAGAAAACATGGATGGTTTCCGATAGGACAACGGCAGACACCAGGGATTTTTGAAGGCGCTTCTTCATGGAAGGAGTTTTAGCGGCACGGATGTCCTAAAAGCAAGGAAATTGTTACAGTATAACGTCACAGCAAACGCAATAAGGCCGGTATAGAACCGGACTTTTATGGATGCTTGGCGTAATTTTATCCGCGGATACCGTTCAGGAAACTCCCGATCTGTTGGCGTAAATCGCTGGCAAGCTTGGAAACATCGTTCGCGGCCTCCAGAACGATGCGGGAATTCTGGCCCGCCTCTGTCGCATTGCGGCTAACCTGCTGAATGGTCTGTGCAACTTTCTGGGTACCGCCGGAAACTTCGGCAACATTACGGCCAATCTCCCCTGTCGCGGCGTTCTGCTCTTCAACGGCGGCTGAAACAGACGTGGCGGCACTGTCGATTTGCTGAACGTTCGAAATAATTGACTCAACCGCCTTGACACTATCGCGGATCGCAACCTCGATACTGCGGACACGATCACCGATTTGCTCTGTCTTCGCCGCCGTTTCAATGGCGAGTTTCTTCACCTCGTCGGCCACAACGGCAAACCCTTTTCCGGCCTCACCGGCGCGGGCCGCTTCGATGGTGGCATTGAGGGCAAGCAGGTTCGTCTGGTCGGCGATGTCCCTGATGGCGTCGACGACCTCGCCGATGGAACCGGTCAGGCTGTTAAGATGCGCAACGGTT
>CBFGQF010000208.1:0-2876 GCA_965650865.1 uncultured Alphaproteobacteria bacterium
CCGATTTCGCTGGAATTGGCATTAAGAATTGTGTACTTAAAATCACGACATTTTGAAAATTGTAGCCAATAGCAACAAGGTAAACTTTACATGGCCGCCGACAAGAAAGCTAAAAAGCCCAACCTGAAATCCGTTTCCAATACTTCCCCGCAGCCAAGTGCCGAAGAGATGAAAAAACTCTATCGCGATATGCTGCTGATCCGCCGCTTTGAAGAGAAGGCCGGGCAGCTTTATGGGATGGGCCTGATCGGTGGTTTCTGCCACCTATATATCGGGCAGGAAGCGGTTGTGACCGGCATTCAATCCGTGCAGGAAGAGGGCGACACCGTTATCACGACCTACCGCGACCATGGCCACATGCTCGCCTGCGGGATGGAAGCGCGCGGCGTTATGGCCGAACTGACGGGCCGCGAAGGCGGTTATTCACGCGGCAAAGGTGGTTCCATGCACATGTTCTCGGCGGAAAAAAACTTTTTCGGCGGACATGGTATCGTGGGCGCGTCAACCGCGCTTGGAACGGGCCTTGCGTTCTATCACAAATATTCCGGCGATAACGGCGTGGCCGTTGCGTACATGGGCGATGGATCCGCGAACCAGGGGCAGGTGGCCGAATGTTACAACATGGCGGCGCTTTGGAAGCTTCCGGTTCTCTACGTCATCGAGAACAACCAATATGGTATGGGCACAAGCGTGAAGCGTTCTTCCGCCGGTCAGCTTTATCAACGTGGTTCCGGTTACGGCATTCCGGGTGAACAGGTCGATGGTATGGATGTGTTCTCCGTTCAGGCGGCGGCGCGTCAGGCGATCGATTATGTGCGCTCCGGTAACGGTCCGTATATCCTCGAAGTCATGACATACCGTTTCCGCGGCCATTCCATGTCAGACCCTGCGAAATACCGCACGAAGGAAGAAGTCGACAACATGAAGGATAACCGCGATCCAATCGCGACGATCCGCGTGAAGATTTTGGAAGAGGCTGGCGTTGACGAAGCCGAACTCAAAGCTATCGAAAAAGAGATCAAGGATATCGTCACCGACGCCGCCGAATTCGCGCAAAGCTCACCGGAACTTCCCCCGGAAGAGCTCTGGACCGATGTTTTGAAAGAAGTCAAATACAACTAATACTAATAAGGTAGCAGACAATGCCCATTCAAGTACTTATGCCCGCGCTTTCCCCGACAATGACGGAAGGCAACCTCGCCAAGTGGCACAAAAAAGAAGGCGATGAAATCAAGGCCGGTGATGTGATTGCCGAAATTGAAACCGACAAGGCGACGATGGAAGTCGAAGCCGTGGATGAAGGCATCCTTGGTAAAATCCTTGTTGGTGAAGGATCGCAAAACGTCGCCGTGAACACGCCGATTGCCGTTCTGTTGCAAGATGGCGAGAGCAACGACAATATCGATGCGAGCGCGAAGCAGGCTGATGCCAAACCGAATCTGGATATTCCCTGTATCCCAAATAGCTCCCCCCCTAACCCCCCCGCAGGCGGGGGGGTAGTGCGCAGCACTGGGGGGGAGATTGTATCTCAGCCAGCCGGTGCAAACATCGAAAACCGCGACATCCTTTATGCACAAGGTGTGGTGTTCGAGCCGCCGGTTTTTGATGAGGCGAAATTCTTCCAGTCCACAAAAACGCAAACCGTGCGCGAAGCGCTGCGTGATGCCATGGCCGAAGAAATGCGCAAGGATGAAAAAGTCTACATCATGGGTGAGGAAGTCGCCGAATATAATGGCGCGTACAAAGTTACCCAAGGTTTGCTGGATGAATTCGGCGCGAAGCGCGTGATCGATACGCCGATCACCGAACACGGTTTTGCCGGTATCGCCGTTGGCTCCGCGTTCAAAGGTTTGAAGCCGATTGTCGAGTTCATGACGATGAACTTCGCGATGCAGGCCATCGACCACATCATCAATTCCGCCGCCAAGACATTGTATATGGCGGGGGGTCAGCTTGGTTGTCCTATCGTCTTCCGTGGCCCGAATGGCGCGGCGGCACGCGTGGGCGCCCAGCACTCCCAATCCTACGCCTCTTGGTACGGTCACGTGCCGGGATTGAAGGTCATCGCGCCTTGGTCTGCGTCGGACGCCAAAGGGTTGATGAAGGCCGCGATCCGCGACCCGAACCCGGTTGTCATCCTCGAAAACGAAATCATGTACGGCCAGTCCTTTGAAGTGCCGACAGATGAAGATTACGTTATTCCACTCGGCCGCGCAAAGATTGAACGTGAAGGGAAAGACGTTACCATCGTTGCGTATTCCATCATGGTCGGCAAAGCCTTAAAAGCAGCGGAAGCGTTGGCCGAACAAGGGATTGATGCGGAAGTCATCAACCTTCGCACCATTCGCCCGATCGACCGCTGGACGATTATTGAATCCGTCAAGAAAACAAACCGCCTGGTCTGTGTGGAAGAAGACTGGCCGTTCGCGGGCGTGAATGCCGAGA
This sequence comes from uncultured Alphaproteobacteria bacterium, assembly GCA_965650865.1. Taxonomy (GTDB): domain Bacteria; phylum Pseudomonadota; class Alphaproteobacteria; order Micavibrionales; family Micavibrionaceae; genus Micavibrio_A. The sequence goes on from CBFGQF010000208.1 coordinate 2,446, forward strand.
TCGCAACGCTTGTCATGGAACATGCGTTCGATTACCTCGATGCGCCGGTGAAGCGCGTCAACGCAAAGGACGTACCTCTGCCTTACGCCGTTGGTCTGGAAGCACTCGCTTTGCCGCAGGCGGAACATATTGTTGAGGCTGTGAAGGAGGTTTGTTACCGGTCCTGATCTCTTCCGCGGCGTCTTCCAGTTCCGCCTGTCGCGGCGTTAAAAACTGGATGGCGCGGAAATGATCGATAAGATTGCGTGTTGTTTGCGGATCGATGCCTTTGCCTTCCTCGAAATCTTTTTTCTTGGCCTTGATGCCAAAGGTTTCGCGAATGGTTGTATAGTCGATGTATTTGTTCGCAGACAATGTTTGAACGATATCCGGGAAAAGCTCCTGAGAAATCAAATGCGATGTGGGAGCGATTTCCAAAAGCTCTTTAACTT
>CBFGQF010000209.1:0-2874 GCA_965650865.1 uncultured Alphaproteobacteria bacterium
GGTCGTTGCAACACCGCCGTCGGTATAAAGAAGGTTGCGCCCCTCGCCATTCGCATGGATGTGGGTAGAGTGTATGCCCTGCCCCTCGATCCCGTGATCCGCAGCCACCTCAAGCGCCTCTAGCACCACCGCGCCCGCGCCATCGGCAAACAGCACACAGGTCGTGCGGTCGGACCAGTCGAGGATCGATGTCATCTTCTCCGCGCCGATCACCAAAACGCGTTTCATACCGCCCGCCCGGATAAACGCATCGGCGGTGGACATGGCATAGATGAAACCGGAACATGCCGCCTGCACGTCGAATGCAGGGATCATGGGGATGCCAAGGGCCGCCTGAACGCGCACGGCCACGGCGGGAAAGGCGGAATCGGGCGTCGTCGTCGCCACGATGATCCCGTCTATTTTCTGCGCATCCATCCCGGCATCGGCCAAAGCAGAGATCGCGGCCTTGATCGCCATATCGGATGTCATTTCCTCGGGCGCCGCCACCCGGCGCTCGCGAATGCCGCTGCGCTGGAAGATCCATTCATCGGTGGTGTCGACAATTTTCTCCATGTCGGCATTCGTCATGATTTTTTCAGGCAGGTAGGAGCCGCTGCCGGCGATAATGCTTTTGATGATTGTCATGCTGTTTGCGCCGCCAGTGCCGCCGCGAAGGAATCCTGCGCCATCAGGTCGTTGATTTCCTGCGATACGCGTTTGTTAAACCCGCCTTTGACAAGGTTTGCGGCCACGATGATCGCATTCTCCGTTCCCTCGACATCGCTGCCCCCGTGGCTTTTGACCGAAATGCCGTCGAGGCCGAGGAACATGCCGCCATTGTATTTGGACGGGTTCAAACGGGTCTTGAGCCTATTGATCGCGCCGCGCGCGAATACGTAACCGATGATCGCGAATGGCGATGATTTGAATGAATCCTTCAATAGGCCGGAGATAAATTTGGCAGTCCCCTCGGTTACCTTGAGCGCGACATTGCCGGTCCATCCATCGGTGACAACAACATCAACGGTGCCCTTGGTAATATCATTGCCTTCGATGAAGCCGTGATATTTGCCGGGGAAATTGACGCAGGAGAGAATCGCATGCGCGCCGCGCACCTCGTCATGGCCTTTCATGTCTTCTGTACCGACATTGAGGACGCCGACCGTGGGATTCGCAATTCCCATCACCACACGGGCATAGACAGAGCCCAGCACCGCGAATTGTGAAAGAACTTCCGCATCGCATTCCAGATTCGCGCCGAGGTCGAGCACAACACTCTGCCCGCGCATGGTCGGCATGACGCTGGCGATCGCCGGCCGTTCGATGCCGGGCAATGTTTTTAAAATCATTTTGGAAAGGGCCATTAGCGCGCCCGTATTCCCGGCGGATACGATGGCATCGGCCCTGCCATCCTTCACCGCTTCAATCGCAAGCCGCATGGAGCTGTCTTTGCTGTTTCTTACGGCGGTCGACGGGCGCTCCTTGCTGGAAATCGCCTTGTCGGTATGGATGACGGTGCTAACAGATTTCAGGTCCGCAAATTTTGCCAGACAGGCATTGATCTGCGCCTGATCGCCATAGAACAGAAACTGCGTCCCCGGTATTTTGGGCAAAGCATGCGCGGCGGCGGGCACGATTACGTCCGGGCCGTAATCTCCGCCCATGGCGTCTAGGGCAATTGTCTGGGAATATGTCATGAAGCTGATGCTAAAAATAAAAACTGCGAGTTTCGGATCATCTAATAAAAGACTTAACGAAAAACTCGCAGCTTATATATCTTTTGTCAATTAGTCGCGTGCTTCGAGAACCTGACGGCCTTTGTACATGCCGGTTTTCAGGTCAACATGGTGACGGCGAACTGGTTCACCCGTGCTCGCATCTTCGCTCCAGTTGGTCGCGGTCAGTGCATGGTGAGAGCGGCGCATGTCGCGCTTGGATTTGCTCGTCTTTTTCTTTGGTACAGCCATTTTGTAAGTCCTTTTCGAAAATCAGGGCTGTTATTAACGGAATTACCGGAAATCCGCAAGGATAAAGTTTCTGCAAAATCTAAGGCGCTGGAATGGTTAACGCTTTTCTTTCCAGTCTTTCAGGGCCTCAAAGGGGTTTTTCCGTAAGTTCGCACCTTCGCCGCCTTTGACCGCCTCTTCATGCGTATCGACGGCCAGCGCATGGGCCACGCCCGGCGCGTGCGGATATGGATCGAGCGCAAGGGATAAGTGCTGGGCGGCCAGTTCGCCGATATCCACCTGTCCGTTGACGATTGGCTCCGGATCGACAGATTCTTCAAGGATTTCTGTTTCCATGCCGGATTTGGCGGCATCGCGCTCGCTTTTGGCCCTTGCGAAGGATACGGCCGAATCATCATCACCGAACCAGCCCTCGAACTCCTCCTCGATGGATTGCGTTACGGGCTCCAGCGATACCACACAGGATTGTGTGACTTCGGCCTGCAAGGTCCCCAGCGCATGGATCATATTGCCGCGGGTCTTTTGAAGGGTGATGATAGCCACCGCACGATCAACCGACACGATGCCATAGCGGCGGGCCAGATCGGCGCGTTCTTCCTCGCCCGCCTCGATCTTGAAGGTTTTGGGCTCGACGCCGAGCTTGGAAACCTCGACCAATGCGGACCATTCGGAGTTCAGATTGTTCTGGTAGTTTTTAGGCATACTTCCTGCTCTGTGTCGCAACATCGACAAATGACACACGGCCGGCGGCAAGACTTTGATAATCCTGCTGCATCAGCCATCCGGACTGGCGCGATATATATTCGACCATGAATTTTGCGGTATCCGGAATTTCGCCCTCTTTATGACGGTAAATATTGCGGGAGACCACGAGTTCAAGTTGTTGCTTGTCACTCCCGTTCAGGGCTGTGTGGTAACTGTGTAC
>CBFGQF010000210.1:0-2846 GCA_965650865.1 uncultured Alphaproteobacteria bacterium
TGATGACGTCGTTCCACAACTGGCCCCAGTTGAAGTTGTAATCACGGGACATTATGGGCCCATGCTCGTAATATTCCTTGGCAATCGCGGCGGCCAGACGCGTGCAGCTGTGCATGTTCTGGGTGCGGATAACATAGGTTTCGGCGTGATCCCCGAAACGGTTGGCGAGGGGCACGACCATGCGGTTGCTAAGCGCGATAATAGGCGGCGTGTCGGCATTGTCGCCCGCGGGATCACGCAGGACAAACTTTTCCCTTAGCAACGATGTTTTGAATTCGTACGCCATAAATCCACCTTACCATAGATGGCCAAGTGGCTGAATTGTTTTTAATTTTTTAGGCAAAAGCAGGGGTGGAAAAGGACGGGGCCGACACATAGGATGGTTTGAACGTCGCGCGGTCCATTTCCGCAATGGTTTGAGCAATACCCTGGTGAAGACCGGCGAAAACCCCACTCAGGCTTTTCTTCACACCCAATTCAAACCGCTCGTCCATCCGGTTTTGCGCCTTGGCGGCAGCACGGTCCTGATGAACGGCGGAAGCCATTTCGCCGGCTTCCCAGAGTTGCTCAACGCCCGCGCCAAAGGCCAGCCCTGTAAAAGCCTGCGCCAGCGCCATGCCGAAAAGGCTGTCGGTGGTGCGTGCTTTTTGTGTCTGTTTTTGGTTGCCTGCGTTCATACCCCCCAACCTACAGGAGGGCGTTTAAGCGCTACTTAAATATAGATAAAATTCGAAACGATTGTTTGGGGTAGCAAAAAGCCCGCCGAATGGGCGGGTGATTAAGAAACTATTAATGACGAAGCGCAAGCCTTGCATAGATCTCGGCTTTTCTTTCTTCCAGAACGCTGTTTATGCGACTTGTCTTTAATTTGTACACATCATGCATGATTTGGCTTATTTGAGGGCGCATCATGTTGGTACGGGCTGCGGATAGACTATGGATTTCAGACAGGATTTGCTCGCGCTCTGATCCTTTTGTGTCAATCAGGCGTCCAATCGCGTTTCCTACCGCGCGATCATTGGTGCCCGGATCGTTGTAGGGGGTTTTTTCTTCGAAATGCTGTCTTAATCTGCGTCTCATGCTTTATGCATAGACCTGCAGGTTATGCTTGGCAATAGGGAAAATTGTTAAGAAAACAGGGCGTCGATATCGGCCTGGGAATTGCCATGGACGATGTGCTCGCTGGTTTCCTTTTCGGGATGGGCCGGAACGTCGATACCGAGCGTTTCCAGTGTCTCGCTGATACGGTCTTCGATATCGTTGATGCTTTCGAGCGTCTTGCGGATACGCTGGCTGGTGATGTCCTGGAAGGAGCAGGAAACCATGATGTTCTGGACATGGTCGCGCAGAGCGCCGAGGAGCGCCTCACGCGTTTGTTCTTCGACCCAATCGTCCGGATGGGCGTCATAGAGGATAGTGCTCATCTTGTCTGTTGAATCGAGTATTTGCGTGGCCGCCTTGGTGGTTTCGGCGATAACGGCTTCCAGTTCTACGCCCGTGTTGGCAGGGGTGTCGCCGCTGCCTTCATAGGAAATGGCGTTCATGACGCCCAGAATTTCACCGAACTTTCGGGCCATGCCTTCTTCATTCATGTCGATCTGCTGTGAGGTCGCATTGATTTCCATGGAAATTTCATCGAAACGGCGGCGGATAAACGTTTCCATCTGCGACATTTGCTGCTGCATCGTCACAACAGCCTTTGCCACGAGCATGACCATCTGGTCTTTGTCGTTTGCATTGGAGGAAGACGGTGTCGGCATCTGTATGACTGTTTCCATGAATAGGCCTTTCAGACCAGAGTTGGTCAGACTTCATCCTATCCAATAATGGTAAAAAATATCTTACAGTCCAGAGCGTTTGACCCAGAAAACCTCGCCGGCCGAGTTTTCGGTGCTCAGCCAGTCAAAGCCCATACCGGGGTAGGCGGCGGAAAGGGCCGGCCCGCAGCGGCCCAGTTCGCAGATCATGCCGCCATCGGGGTTTAGATACTCTTTCGCCCCGTCTATGATTCGCCGGACGATATCGAGCCCGTCATCGCCTGCGGCGAGCGCCATGGCGGGTTCATGCTCGAATTCGGGGGGCAGGTGGTCCATGCCTTCCGCATCGACATAAGGCGGGTTGGTGATGATCAGGTCGTATTTGCGGCCTGCGAGCGGGGCGAAGAGATCCCCTTCGTGCAGGTGGACCCGGTCCTCCAGCCCATAGGCCTCAATATTCCTGCGGGCGACGTCCAGCGCGCCCCTGGATAGGTCCGCCGCATCGATCATGGCATTCGGGAACAGATGTGCCGCAATGATCGCAAGGCAGCCTGATCCGGTGCATAGATCAAGAACGCTCAAAACCCCGTTATAATCGCCAACCGGTTTAAAGCCGCCGGGGGCGCAGAGTATTTCCGCTATGAAGGAACGGGGAATCAGGACCCGTTCATCGACATAGAAAGGAAAGCCCTGAATATAGGCCTTGTTCAAAAGATAGGGGGCGGGCAGGCGTGTTTTGACGCGTCTGTGGATAAGATCAGTCAGTCTTTTACGTTCGTCCATCGTCAGCCGCGCTGTCCAGTAAGGCTCCAGCGAATCAATGGGAAGTTGTAGTGATTCGAGAACCATATAGGCGGCTTCGTCAAAGGCGGTTGTCGTGCCATGACCGTAAAAAAGCCCGGATTCATTGAACTTACTGACCCCATAGCGCACAAAATCCTGCACCGTTTCAAGGTCGCGCGCGGCGCGTTTTGAGAGAATCATATCTTTGTTTTTGAGCGATCGAGACTTCATAACTACCTTAAATATAGTATTTGCAGAGCTTCGTCACGGGGCATTGTGAAGGGGGTATGCGCATTTTTGTGCGTA
>CBFGQF010000211.1:0-2835 GCA_965650865.1 uncultured Alphaproteobacteria bacterium
TTCACCTGCCAGACACCGCGCGCTTCGCCGCCATCCACGATGACGGGTTTGTCCGTATCATCTTCGGTTTTGTCCACCGTGACAGGATGGCGCGCCGCAGTCGCAGATTCTTCAAAGAAGATATGACGTTCTACCGATGACTTCGTTACAGGCTGGTTAAACGAAATCCGGTAGACCGGCGTGCCCGGCGCATCCCATGTCTGCAACGCGGTATGTTCGACGTTTGCACGGTCGGTTGTAAAACCATGGTCATAAGGCGCGGCGATCATCGCGCCGTCTTCGGCGGTGATCCTGGGTGCGACGTTAACCTTATAGGTCGTGGAACGGGATAGCGATGTTTTGTCCCCGAGGTTGCAGGCGAGGGCCGATGTGTTCAGCCAGCGCCATTGGCATTCCACGGCAGGGGAGATCGAAATACCCACTTCTTCCGCCGTGCGATCCATCCGGCCAACCGGAACAACAGGCCGATTGAATTCCACCACAATCTGCCGTGTCGCCGCGACATCGGCCCCTTCCGGCGTAATCCGCAGAATGCGCAGTTCTTTTTTATCCGCCGGAACCTCCTTGCTGTCCTGCGCCGCCACGGGCGCGGAAATGGCCAGAAGAACAAAGCAGGCCGCGGCAAAACGGCGGAGGGATCGATCCATGGGATCACCTATATATAATGTGTGTTGGCTTGGATTCCCACTATAGACAAATTCCGGCGGTCTATCAACGGCTTGACCATTTTCGCCGCGGATAACAGATTGTTCTGGCGAAGCGGGGGCAAGCCCGTGTATAAGACAATGACAGGATAACGTTATGAATAAAGCCGAGATCGCCAAGCTAAGCAAACAGGTTGCCGCCGATTGCGCCGCGGCAGGCCTGCGCTTTACAGAGCCGCGCCAGTTCGTTCTGGAGATTATCGCCGCCGCCAAAAAGCCGATTGGCGCCTATGATATCCTCGCCGAGCTCGGCAAAAAAATCGACAATCCCAAGCCGCCCACGGCGTATCGCGCCATTGAATTTTTGCAGGAGCAGGGCCTGATCCATTGTATTGAAAGCCTGAATGCCTATGTCCTGTGCGACATAGACCACCGCCACGCAGGATCGCAGTTCATGATTTGCGATACTTGCGGCAACGTGACGGAAGCGCATTTGTGCGAGTTGCCGCAGGACCTGGCCGGGAAGACGGATGCGGCGGGTTTCCGCCTGACCAGTTGGAATGCCGAACTGCACGGGATTTGCAAAAACTGCCAGTGACGGTCATTGCGTGCGGCTGCGCAGCAATTGTTCCCGCGTTTTTTCAAAGACATCATGGATCGTTTCTATCCTCTTCGTCATTGCGGGATCGTTCCATAGAGGTGTGGCGTTGGTGTTGGCGCTGTCCCGCGCCGTAAATTCGATTTCCCGCGCGATTTCGGACAGGCATATCGCGCCCATGCGCTTGCTGGTGGATTTGATCGTGTGCGCGGGGCGGATCAGGCTTTCAATATCATGCCTGTTCATGGCGGTGACAATTTCATCAATATAGTTTTCAACATCCTCGATATAACATTCAATCATATAGTCGAATTTGTCCTTCAGGATGTTTCTCGCATCCTCCATGATATCCCTATCCAGAATAACATCATGCCGCACGGGATCGGGATTTGCGGGTATAGAAGGATCTGCCGCCTCTGTGTACGGCGTTTTATTGCCGATCCATTCATAGATTTTTTTCTTCAATTCGTCCTTGCGCACAGGCTTGCTGAGATAATCATCCATGCCGGCGTCGATGCATTTTTGCCGGTCTTCGCGCATGGCGTTCGCCGTAAGGGCGATCACCGGAATATGACACGCGATCATGCCGCTTTGTTCCAGCGCACGTATCTTTCTGGTTGCTTCGAATCCGTCCATCACCGGCATCTGGCAATCCATCAATATCAAATCAAAAGTGCGGCCCCTGACAATGTCAACGGCTTCCTGACCGTTGGATGCGACCACCACCTCACAGGACAATTGGGAGAGAACTTCCTCTGCAAAGGCTTGATTGAGACGGCTGTCTTCCACCAAAAGGACCGATGTTCCGCGGAGATCGTATCCGATGAAGGAGGTTCTATTGTCGCCCAGTGTGTTCACATCGATACGGATCAGACCATCCTGATAGCCATCGCGATATTTCGACCATATATAAGCAAGGGATTCAATCAACTGCTGCGCCCTGACGGGCTTGGAGATGTAGGCAGAAAACCCCTTGTTGGCGTAATCACCCGCCATAACCGGATTGCCCGCCGCGGTCAGCATGACAAGGCAGATATCGCGCAGGTCTTCTTCATCGTTGATCGCCCGCGCCAGCATTTCCCCATTCATTCCCGGCATAAGATAATCGATGAGTGCGATATCATATTGACGCCCCTCGCGGCGGGCCTGTTGCAGTTTTTTCAGCGCCTCGTTTCCATCGCAAGCGTTTTCACAAACCATACCGGCAGTACCGAGACGTTCCCCCAGCATCTGGCGGATAATCGGAAGGTCATCGACCACCAGAACGCGCAAACCTTTCAATACAGGCGGATTTGGCGGGAAAGACACTTCTTCTGTATTCCGTTTCATCGGCAGGGTGAATTCAAAAACCGAGCCTTTGCCAAGTTCGCTTTTAACACCGATCGTTCCGCCCATCATTTCAATCAATTGCTTGGTAATCGAAAGGCCAAGTCCGGTTCCCCCGTAATTGCGCGTGGTGGAGGAATTCGCCTGTGAGAATTTTTCGAAGATGCGCTCGTGATCCTGCGGGTCGATTCCAACGCCTGTATCCGTGACTGAAAATTTCAATAGAACCTGATCAGCGGACAGGTGGCCGCCTTCTTCCTGCTCTAC
>CBFGQF010000212.1:0-2794 GCA_965650865.1 uncultured Alphaproteobacteria bacterium
TAAGGGCATGCAGAGCTTGTTTAAAGAAATGCTCGCACTGCATACCGCAACGGAGCGCCGCGCGTTTTTATCGGAGAAAGGATTGATGCCGTTGATGGACATTATGATCCCCGACCAGAAACCTGAGTTGAAACTATAGAGAAAGGTATGACCTTATGAGAATCGCGTTTTGTGGAAAAGGTGGCAGTGGAAAAACCAGCATCGCCTCCCTTTTTATTCGTTACCTCGTTGCCAAAAACGAACAAATACTGGCCATCGATGGTGATATAAATCAGCACTTGTCCCATGCGATTGCACTCGACCCTGCAAAGGTAAAGGCCCTTCCCCGTCTGGGACAACAGGCCAAAATCCTGAGAGAATATGTCGCCGGAAACAACCCGCGTGTGAAGGCAGACCAGATCATCGAATCCACGCCGGCAGGTGCCGGATCGAACTTTATTACATTCGCAGGCGGGGATCCGGTCAGCGAACATTTTATCCTCCGCAACGGCAATCTGCGTTTTATGGCCGTCGGCGGGCATGACGAACATGACCTAGGCACCACGTGCTATCATAAATTCACCGGCGCCGAAGGCATTTTCCTCAACCATCTTCTGGACCGGCCGGATGAATTCGTTATCGGTGATATGTGCGCCGGCGCGGATCCGTTCGCATCCTCAGGCCTTGCAAGCCGTTATGACGCCATTTACCTGGTTCTGGAACCGACCCTCAAATCCATCGGCGTTTACGAGCAAGCCCGCCAATACGCCGACCCGTTCGGTATCCGCCTGTATGTGATCGCCAACAAGGTCGTATCACCGGAAGACCTTGCCTTTATCGAAGAGAAAACCGGACAGAAGGCACTTTGTGCCTTTGGCGACATGAATGTTGTTCGCAACTTTGAAAAGGGCCGTGAATACACCGTGGCCGATCTGGACCCTCAAACGATAACCAATCTCGAAACCATGCGCGAGACCGCCCTTGCCCAAGGGCCTCGCGACTGGAACCGCTATATCAACAACGGCAAATTCTTTCATCAACGCTCTTCCGATGGATGGGCGAGCGCGATGTACGGCGCAGACCTGATGCAACAAATTGATCCTTCGTTTGATTATTCTGCGGTCATGCCCGAATTTAAGAAGGCGGCGTAATGCCTATCAACGCGGTCGCAAATGTCGAAGATGGACAAGGCGCGGTTTCTACGCCGCGCCTGCGGCCGCGCGTTCATCCACAAATCTCCGCGTTGTTGCAGCAAGAAGAGTTATTGTTCAGCTTGGTGGAACGTTTCGGCTCCCCGCTCAACCTTACCTTCCCGCAGAATATTCATGAGAATATCGCGGACTTTCAGGATGCATACAAAAAACATCGGCTGCGTGGCAGAATTTACTACACCAGCAAGCCCTGCAAATCCCTCGCCCTTATCCGTGAAGCGAAAAGCGCGGATATTGGCATTGACGTGTCTTCCGCCGGGTCGCTCAAGACCGTGATGGAATGCGGATGGAGCGCAGACCGGATTGGCGCGACCGGCCCTAAAAACAAGGACTATATTAAATCATCGATAGACGCCGGCGTATTGATCAACGTCGACAATATCGATGAACTAAAGCAGATAGCGGCCATGGCGGGTTCCCGCAAAGTCAGTGTGACAATCCGCATGGCCGATTATGGCGCTGCGGGTGTAAAATTCCTGACCAACGACGACACAACCTTCGGCATTCGCAGCGAGGACATGGATTTCGTCCTCTCCTTTCTTCTAGAACATAAAGACACGTTCGATTTCCAGGGATTTTCTTATCATTCCAGTATGGCGAGCGATGAACAGCGTATCGCCGCGATGGAAAATCAGTTGTCATGGACCTTTGCCGCCATTCACAAGGGATTGAAAGCCGGTCATATCAATATCGGCGGCGGCTTTGCGATTATGTACGCCGATTCATGCCGCGAATGGGCCGATTATATCAACATCATCAAGGAGTCCGTCCTTGGTAAGATCCCATCGCAAACATGGAATGACAACGGCCTTGGCTATCGCGTTGAAAACGGTGCCCTGCGCGGCGGCGCGGCCTATATCAACCACGCACCTGTCTATACAAAAGGGGAAGAACTCGATCGCTGGTTGTCCTTCCGCCTGCCATCAATGGGCAACGCACAATTTTCCGATGTCGTCCGCGACTCCCTTCTCCGCCTGTCGGTAGAACCGGGGCGCGGAATTCTGGACCAATGCGGCATAACGATAGGCCGCGTGGCCTTTACCAAACAATCCGCCCTCGGTGAAAATCTGGTCGGGCTGGAGATGAACCGTTCCAATCTTCATTCCAATCACTTTAAGCAACTGACCGACCCGGTGATCATTCCGAAAGACAAAACACAAACAAATACATCCGGCAGCGGTGTATATTATGTGGGCAATCTGTGCCTGTCTCACGATATGCTTCAATACAATAAAACCTACCCCGCAGTGATGCCGCAAACCGATGATTTGGTCGCGTTCATGAATACGGCGGCCTATATGATGGATTTCACGGAAAGCGAAACATTGATGCAGCCGATTGCACAAAAACTGGCCATGATACGCGACAATGGTGGGGTTTGGACGGCTACGCCTGATGCGGATTACAGGAGGACAGCATGATCATCGAACGCATGACCGATCTGATCGGCAATACGCCTATGCTGAAAATTCCTGCCCATGTAACCGGACTTAAGAATATTGAACTGTACGCCAAGCTGGAAATGATGAATCCTTTCGGTTCGGTGAAAGACCGTACAGCATGGGCCATGGTCAAAGACGATGTCGCCGACATCGAAAATTCAG
>CBFGQF010000213.1:0-2712 GCA_965650865.1 uncultured Alphaproteobacteria bacterium
TTCGACCCCGAGTACAAAATGCAAAACTTCCCTATTGCCCTTCGCGAAGAGGTTAGAAACTATCTGGCCAAAGAGGGTGTCGATGATTATTGCATGTTCGAAGACGGCCCGAAAACCTATCTCCATTTCCGCGATATTTATTCATACCATCTGGCAACAGTTCATTTTATCCCGTCATGTCCATCCTATGCTATTGATGAATTTTTTGAATGCAGCCCCCATGACTCTCCGCGAAAAATAAAAAAACGAATGAAGCGTTTTCAGGATACATTTGATGGCGACACAACTTATAAAGATGTCCATTTTTCGATGGATCCCAACCGCAAACTAATTAGCGCATGGACGTCAGACAAGCGCACATTGGCGCATCTTATGACCGTTGCAACAATCCTTGACAACCCCAGAGCGGCCATCGCAAGTCCATCAATATAGATAAATGCTTAAGCTCGTTTCCAATTTCGACACCACCGCCTATCCGAAGTTCGTTTCTGTCAAAATCGAAAACACAGCCCCCCATAGCGTGCATCGGCTCAAAACCCTCGCACAATTCCATTTCAACAACAACGGCGTGGCCGATTACTTCGTTTTCCACGACAAGAAAATCATGACTTTTCATTTCCGCACTGTTCGGGAGCAAATGATCGGCCAGGGATGTCTTTTTCCAGATGTCGGGGCGCAATTTCCCTTGCTGGAATTCAAAGCAATATCACCGTTAAAACTTTTGGAAATTGCCGCTAATCTTGAACGGACTTTTAACAATGCCGGACGATTGCATCAGGACGTAAAACTACTGCCTATCGTCGAAAACCATTCGATCGATGCACTGGTCAAAAACGGACCGGATATCATTCAGGTAATGAAGTGGGGCGAAAAACTTCAGGCGAAGTTCGCACCGGCCTAACCGTTCTTGTAATCTTTCGAAAGCCGCACATAATTGTCGGCGGATACGGGGAAGAAATCGAGGTCTTCCTTGGTTAGTTTGCGCATGAATTTCGCCGGACGCCCTGCCCATAACTCCCCCGCCGGAACGCGCTTGCCGGGCGTTACCATCGCGCCCGCCGCGACCATCGCGCCGCTTTCCACCACGGCCTCATCAAGCACAATCGCGCCCATTCCAATAAAGGAATCGCTTTCAATCGTGCAGGCATGGAGCAGCGCCATATGGCCGACCGTCACGTTGTCACCGACATAACAACCGGAAACATTGCGCGTCACATGAAGGACGCAGCCATCCTGAATATTCGTGCGGCTGCCGATGCGGATTTCATGAACATCGCCGCGCATCTGTACGCCGAACCAGATGGATGAATCCGCGCCGATCTCGACATCGCCTGCCACCGATGCATTCGGTGCAATCCACGCATCCTCATGGATTTTGGGAAGGATGCCTTTGTAGGGAAGAATAAGTCCTGTCATTAAAAAGCTCCCGTCATTGCGAGGAGGCCGCAGGCCGGCGCGGCAATCCATCCCGCCAATGTAAGAACATTATATCGTAAGATGGATTGCTTCGTCATTTCATTACTCGCAATGACAGAGTTTTTTCTACCGGCTCGCCGCAACGCGCATGACTTGGGAGCTAGGCGCCTTGCGTTTCGGGTCGAACGCCCCAAAGAACGGCACAGGATATTGCGCATATACGGCGGCAATATCGTTCAAAACATCTTGGCTCAGTTCAATATCGAACGCCGCAATATCCGTTTTCAATTGCTCCATTGTTGTCGCGCCGATAATCGTCGATGTCGTAAAATTCTGAACGTCACAGAATTTAATCGCCATCTGGCACACATCGAGGCCGTGACGGTTGGCCACATCCATATAAGCCTTCACGGCTTCGTTCGCGAGTTCGGTGTCACGGTGCGGCGGACGCGGGTCCACGGCCCAACGGGAACCTGCGGGACGTGCGCCGTTCAGATACTTGCCGCTGATCTGCCCACCGGCGAGCGGCGACCATGGCAGATACGCCACTTCTTCACGCACGCAAACTTCCGCGAGGTGCGGATCGTCATAACGGTTCATCAAATTGAATTCGTTCTGAATGGAAACCATGCGTGGCAGGCTGTGCTTTTCGGCCAGTTGAATGTACTTCATGATCCCCCATGCGGAATCATCGGACAGGCCTGGGTAGCGGATTTTTCCGGCCTTTTGAATCTCACCGAGTGTTTGCAGAACTTCCAGAAGGTTTTCTTCTTCATCTTTTGTATTCGCTTGTGTGAAATCAATGGTGCCCGCGCTGTTCTTGCCGAAATGCGGAAACTCGCGGTTCGGCCAGTGCAGTTGATACACATCGATATAATCGGTTTGCAGACGCTTCAATGAACCATCAATGGCTTCCAGAATATTCTTGCGATCGATCTTGTTGGTACCGTTGCGGATCCAGTCCGGACCCGGCCCTGCGACCTTGCTGGCGAGAATTATTTTATCGCGGTTGCCATGTTTCTTGAACCATGTGCCGATGATCTCTTCTGTCTTGCCATATGTGGCGGCAGACGGCGGCACGGCGTAAATTTCGGCAGTGTCGAAGAAATTGATTCCTTGCGTGATGGCGTAATCCATCTGCTCGTGGCCATCGGCCTCTGTGTTCTGATTACCCCATGTCATGGTGCCAAGGCAGCAGCGGGAAACCATCAGATCCGAATAGCCGAGTTTTGTATATTCCATCTATAAATCCTTCTAGTTGTTAATCGTCATTGCGAGGAGGCCGAGAGGCCGACG
>CBFGQF010000214.1:0-2644 GCA_965650865.1 uncultured Alphaproteobacteria bacterium
CGGCGGCGCGCCAGCTTCGACGACAGAGCCGACTGGCGGCGACGATATCGTTGAAGGTGTCGGCGAGCGCGCATACAAGGCGGCGCGTCCTTGGCCCGATGTTGCCGTCGCCCGCGTTGTCAATACAGAGCGCGGAAGCCGCGGAGAATTAAAGATTGAAGGTGTGGCGGGTCATCCTCCCTTTCCGATCACCATCTCGGAAAAACAGGTCAAACAACACCGTCTCAAAAAGAACGACAGGCTTTATGTCCGCCTGACACGGCATAACGGGGTAGAACTTCGGGTCTCCCGTTGCATCACCAAACTATCATACAAGAAGAACCCGATTATTACGGGCCGCTTCAATCAGGCAGCAGATGGAAGCATTAGTTTCATCAGCAGCGATAAGACGATCAAAACAGCCTTTGCCGTCACGGGACGCGTGCCCGATAAAATCGCCAAGGACCAGATTTTCGTCGCGGTTATTCCAGGCCGCGTGGATATGGAGAACCCATCGGTGGAAGTGGCGGAGCAAAGATGGGATCCTGTGACAGGCAATAAAATCGCCCATATCATCGCACAGAAACATGGCCTGCTGATACGTCATAACGATGATGCCTTGCTGTCCGCAGCCAAAACCGCGCGCCAAAAAATCGACAGCGCCAATCGCCGCATTATTCGCGAACCCATCCTTGTGGTGGACCCCATCAATTCACCCGGCGATTTCGATGACGGAATTTATGCGGAATATACGCCGGATAAATTGATCCGCACAATGACTGTTGTGACAGACGTTGCCTCGTACATCCCTCCGCACTCCCGTTTGGATAAATACGCGCTGGAGCGAGCCCGTTCATATTATTTCCCGAAGGAGCGGGAGTTTTTTCACATGTTCCCCGAACAGTTGTCCTTAAAAAAAATGGCCTTGCGACAGGGACATCCGCACCCCGTTATTTACAATGAACAATTCTGGGACCCCTCCACTGGAGAGTTGATTGAAAGTCGCACAGGCCTTGGCCTATCTGTCAATCATCGCAATCTGAACTATCACCAATTCCAGATGATGCTGGATAGCGACGGGCCGGACATGGCGGCTTATAAGAAGTTCGATGAAATTGCATGGGCACGCGATAGCGAAGACAATATCCAACTGCCGGACCGTCAACTTGAAGAAGATCAGGCCATCCGCCAAGCCAAAGATATCGTGCAGGCCATGATGATCCGCGCTTGCGTTACCATGGCGGAGCAACTGGAAAATTCGGGCGTCCTTTACATGCGCCGTAATCACGCGGGCCATTACAACAACATGGCGTATAATGAAGCCGCCCAACCCTTACGCGAATGGGGGTTTTATGTCCCCTATGATGCGCGCCAACTGGATCCCGCAACGATCAATGGCATCCTGCTTCAGGCAGAAGCGCGGGATAACGCATACGAAATCAAACAATATGTCCGCAGCAATCTGATCTATCGCGCTGACTACTCCCTGCAAACAATCGGTCATTTCGGAAACAACACCGCCTATTACGGACATTTTACCTCACCGATCCGCCGCTACGCTGACCTGTTCAACCAACGCGCCTATCACACCGCCTTCGGGAATCCGGTTTTCGGCCTGTCTGATGAAATGCAGGACCTTGAGAACGCCCAGAAAGTCGTTGACCACCTCAATATGGTCGATCAGCGCGCCCTGATCGTCGAACGCGACTCCGATAGATATTATGGAATTAGAGATTTGCAGATGTATGAGGGGCAGAAACTGACCGCCACCCTTCATAATATCCACAAGAACGGAAACATCGAAATCCTGCTTCAGGGGCGCCATGGCATCAGGGCGATGATCGCGCCGGAACAACTGCCGCATGATTGGGAAATTGCAAACAATTCCAGAGGGTTAGTATTTGAAGGCCGGGGCTATTTCGGGGTCGGATCCACTGTCCGGATCAAGCTGGGCAATGTGTTCCCGGAAAAGGCCCAATGGCACATAGACGACATCGAACCCCGCTCAATGTCATGGATAAAAGAACGCGAACAAATACCGGCGCTGGAGAGGCACGCGGGATAGCAACAAAACCTTGACACATCCGCAAAAATGCTTATTTTGCGCATCTGAATTTCAAACAAAGGGCTAGAAAAATGGCTAAAAAAGGTGGCGGCGCAACGAAAGTCCGCATGGAATCCTCCGCTGGAACAGGTTTCCGTTACTACAAGAAAAAAGGCGCGAAAGCGACTGAGAAGCTGAAACTGCGCAAATTCGACCCATGGGCCGTAAATCCGGAAACGGGCAAAAAAGGCATGCATGTCATTTTCGAAGAAAAGAAAATGCCGCCGGCGAAGAAGAACTAATACCGTTCTTTGCACCAAGAATTTTAAAGGCGCCTTCGGGCGCCTTTTCTTATTATCGTCATCTTCAAAGCGAAGCGAAGGACCTCATGAGATTCTTCGCTGCGCTAAGAATGACCATACAAATTATTCAATAAAGGAGCGTGCCTCTTTGGCATAGTCAGCGGGCGTGAGTTTACCCTTGCCCTCGAAGACGGTGGCATTGCGCCCCCCCTCTTTCGCGTCATACAGGGCATCATCGGCGAGCTTCAAGACATGGTCCATAGTTGCACCGCCATCCGAAACGATGGTCGCGCCGATAGAGGTCGTTACCTTCAGACTG
>CBFGQF010000215.1:0-2621 GCA_965650865.1 uncultured Alphaproteobacteria bacterium
GCAATGTATAGGCAAGGACCTCATGCGCTTGCCCAAAGAGCCCCGCCAGATTTTCGTCCTTACCGATAATATGCGGCAACTGTGCGCCGAAGAAGGGCACCGGAAATTCGGCAGCCGACGACATGAGCCAGCCAGTCAGCGGCATTCCGATAATGCAGATATAAAGCCAGAAATGCGCGGCAGCTGCGAGCGGGACCTCCCACGGCTTATGCGTTTCGAGATGTTCCGGCGCAGGTGAAAAAAACCGCCATAGTAGGCGCAGAACACCGAGAAAGAGAACCAAAAGCCCGAAAGATTTATGCATGGCATAGATTTCGAATTTCAACGGCGAGTTTTCCATCTGAGCCATCCCAAGCCCGACGGGAATAAGCCCCAAAATCAGGACCGCAATCACCCAGTGAAATATTTTATGGATGAGGCCGTATCGCTCATCATCGTTTGCGAGTTGCATCATATTTTCTCTCTTTTAAAACCCCGAACGGTCCGCCAGCCATAGCCCCAGCGCCGTACCAATTCCTGCCATTATCCAAACCGCCAAACCGTAGGTCCAGCGGAGCGATTTGTCCTGCACCAATTCACGGCGAGACAAATTCTTAAGAAATAAGTGGATGACGAAAAGGCCGGCCACAAAGCCCAGAATAAAGCCAGCGATGCCAAAGACATAGACCATGCATCAAATTGTATCCGGATATGTGCGCCGCGCAATCAAATATATCTTGCCTTTGCAAGTGCGCATCTTTATGAAAACATCATGACGGCCAAGCCCAATATCAAACTGGTCATTTTCGATGCCGACGACACGATCTGGCAGGCCTATAAGCCATGGGCCGCCTGCATGGAACCGGCCATCCGCGACCTGATCGATTACCTTGGGGCCGACCCTGAAAAACTCCGCCATTGCATTCAGAACGAAGCCATCGGACAGCACCGTTTCAACGATTACGGCGGGTTGTCCCACTTCCTGAAAAAGCAGGGACTGATCCCCGAAGTTTCCGACCCGCAGGGGCAATATGAACGCGAAATCATCCGCCGCAATATCCGCAGCCGTTTTTTCCATGACTGGAGAAAACAAACGATTTTTTATCCGGAAACCATCGGGTTCCTAAGAGATTTAAAGAAGGCGGGTACAACCGCCGCCATCTGGACCGATTCCGACGCGCCAACCGTGATCCGCCGGTTTCACAGCGCGTGCAAAAATCTGGGATATCGCACGAAGGAGATGAAGGAAACTTTATCTCTGATCGATAAATTCTATGTCATGCCATCCGCGGAATGCGACAGTCTTTCCCTTTGGGATATTGATGATGAATTTATACGCGCCTTCAAACAGCGGATGGTGATTTGCGCGGATCCCAAAGGGTGGAAACCCGCAACGCCGGAACGAACGGAGAATGGCCGTGGACGCGCCATCATGGGGGATTTTAAAGCTCTGCCCGAAAACACACTGATGATTGGCGACAGCAACAAGGATGTGTTCGCGGCCCTTCAATCCGGCATGCATGCGGCGTGGTATCAGAACGGATCGAACCATGATGGGCGCACTATTGCCATGCTGAGACAATTCGCCTCGCCGCGCTATAAATACGGGATAGAGGCCATACAGGAACAACTGGATTTATATTTAACGCGTGATGATTACACCGTCTTGCGCAAAAGTCTTGATGAACTTCACGACCATTTTACTTTTGCGCCAGCAGAACACGCGTATCGCCATAGTCTTTTGTCACGAGGATGTCATATCCCGCTTGAGTTATTGCGCCCGGATCAAGCTGGCGTTCGCACTCGACAAGGATTGAATGTCCTGTTTGGGATAGCCACCCATTTTGGTGAAGTGTTTCCAGTGATAGACGCACAAGATCCTTCCGATATGGCGGATCCAGAAATATCAGGTTTGCTTCAGGCACCGAATCCGGCTTAGGACCAATCTTTGAAGAATCCTTCAGGATAAAATGCGCCGCTTCAATCCCCAATGTGGCGCAGTTGCGTCTGGCAAGATCGAGCGAAGACCGCGCTTTATCAACAAAAACCGCTTCGCTCGCGCCCCACGAAATCGCCTCGATGCCCAGCGCACCTGTCCCGCAAAACGCATCGAGCACAACGGCATCATCGATCAGACCGCGGCTATTGAGCATGTTGAAAATCGCAAGGCGGACCTTATCCGATGTCGGGCGGACATCGTTCCCTTTCGGCGCCTCCAGAATGCGTCCGCGATATTCCCCGCCCGTAACCCTCACTTCTTGAAAAATCCTTTGAGCTGTTCCTTCATTACGCCGCGTTTGATTTCAAGGACAGAGCCGCGCGGCAGATTACCCAAATGGAATGGCCCATAGGACAGGCGGATCAGCCGGTTGACCTCAAGCCCCAACGCCTCCATGACATTCCGCACCTCGCGGTTCTTGCCTTCCGCCAGCGATATCTCGATCCACGAATTGGTGCCTTGTGTGGTTTCAAGGCGCGCTTCCATCGGGCCGTAATGGACGCCCTTCCATTTGAGACCCTTCTTCAGACGCGCCAGTTGATCAAGGCTCACCTTCCCATGCGCACGCACACGATACGTGCGCACAAGCCCGTTGGCGGGCAGTTCCAGATAGCGCGACAATTCGCAGTCATTCGTCAAGAGC
>CBFGQF010000216.1:0-2604 GCA_965650865.1 uncultured Alphaproteobacteria bacterium
GCCGCAAACAGCGCCACCGCGATCAGGATAAGGAACAAGACGTTCCCGCTTTCTCTTTTGTAGTTCATAGTCTGTTGCATTATTATTTCCTCCTATAGACAAATAATTAGTAAAGCAGTTTTGTAAGATTGTTTTAGTAAGATTATTGAGATTGTACGTTTTCCACAGAAACCTTGTTAACCTTTAGCGACACGGCCAGTTTGAAATTTTGATCGCATTCCCTCCCCACACATAGACGGTCCAAAGACACCCGCCATCCAGAACCGCCGTTTTGCATGTGACTTATGGCCTCCCTGAAAAGCGCGAATTT
Source organism: uncultured Alphaproteobacteria bacterium (assembly GCA_965650865.1). GTDB lineage: Bacteria > Pseudomonadota > Alphaproteobacteria > Micavibrionales > Micavibrionaceae > Micavibrio_A. Next base: position 311 of record CBFGQF010000216.1, read on the forward strand.
CGATGTTGTTTCCGATGTAATGACGATGTTCGAACCATTGACCTCAAAGTTCAAACCCTCATAAATTGGTTTAACCTTTTCCACAAAGGCACTAACCTCATTGGTATCGATCGGAACATCCTTGATGACCGGGACGATCGGGGTTAGTGCCTCAGCTTCCTTCAACTCCGCGCGCAGTTCGGTCAGGGAACGCGCTTGAATACTGGAATAAAGGCCCAGAGCACCGGCCATCGCCCAGGCAATGCCCGCCGCAATCAGGACAGTTTGCCCGGCGTTCTGCGGGAGCTTTTCCATGAATGCATTGATGTCGCCGGCCGCTTTGGGGTCCAGCATCTTTTTAAGGGATGTATCAATTTTTTTGAAATCGAAGGCCATGGGTCCCGACTTAACTCTCTCAACTTATTCTAAAATTCTACACAAGGTTTCTTGACAAGCAATTACACAACAACAGGATTTAATTAAAATTTTATCTATTCTTACTTTATATGTTTCTTAATTAGCGCCTTTCAAACGAACGCGACCATCCGGTTCCAGGCCCGGCATAACCTGCCCCTGAATGGTACCGACCCCCTGACCATAAGCGGGTGGCACCAAAACTTCCCATGTCAGGCTTTTCCCTTCCACCTGATATTTGACCAAAGTTCCGTCGATTTTGCCGAGCTCATCCAGCATTTCCTGAATCCGGACCATATGTTTAATAGAATCGGATTGAAGGGCGTCATACGCGCTCACCATCAGGGCTTGCGAGGCTCTTTGCGTCTCCGCCTGAACCTTCGCCAGATCGCGCGCGAGTGTATTGGTCAGAATAAACTGGAAGACAAGAAATAAAAGAATGAGAAGATTGATCCCGATACCGACATATAATAGCGCCATCGACGCGGCTCGCGATAATTTTTCGGTATAGAGCTGCCGATTTCTCCAAGGGATAACATCGGCGAATTCAGGATTGATCGTAACAAAGTTGGCATCCATGCTCTGTATGCGCGGAAGCAAGGTACGGCCAGCCCCTAAAAAAACCTGCATCCGGCCCGTATCAGGGTCCCAGCGAAGTGCGGACGCCATCCCTTCCTGTTCGTAGAGATAGACCGTCTCCTTATCCCAAAACTCGCTGCGCCCGGGCAAGGCGGCCGACAAAGGGCACCAGCTGTCGGGGGCGGACGAAAGGGAGGCGGAAGGACAAGCCAGATACCAAAGGCGCCCCCCATCGGCGGAATAAACATAGTGCACTTTTTCCGTGCCGCAGGCCTGTGACGCCGCATTCCAGACAGCCTCCTCTTCAGAACCAACGATGTGGGGAACGGATCCGCCCACCAGTTCATGGGGCAAATAAGGTGTCAGGTCTGCCTTAAAGTATTTCGCCTCGCCCGCAAGGTAATCGGACACGCCCGGTTTGGGCCGAGAAACGCCTTCGCCCTGTTTGCGCGTTTCATCGGGCTTGCCGGCATCCTTCGTATTTTTAGGCGATAACGCCATATTAGAGAATCCCCTCGGTAAGACCGCCCATCATGCTATCCATACTCATATTCATGACGGTCAAGGCGTAGATGGCGCTACCAAAGGCAAGAGCCAGATAGACACCGGTAAGAGCGAAAGCGAGCCATACGATCAAAGAGTGCTTGGTTTTTGCCGATTGCGCCCGCATTTCTGCGATTGATTCCATGATTGTAGCAACTTGCCCCAAATCCGACAAGCCCGCCAGTTCCATACGTTCCGCCCGGCTTAGCGGCTCGCGGTCCATAGCGGCACCAAGGGAAATTCCGCGTTCCAGATCTTCGCTGGTAGCGTTCCAATAGGCCGTCACATCCGGAGAGGTTGTCGCCTCTCCCGCCTGAATAAGCGCGTCGTTGATGGGCACCAGACCGCGGAGCATGCGAGCACAGGCCATCATCGAGTCCGAAAAACCGAGATCGCGCAGATACGCGCCGATCAAGGGGATCTTACGCACAATACGGGCGGTCGGCCAGTCTGCCTTCCCGCGGTTCAGGAAAAAGGAAATAACGGACCAGACCATGAAGGCACCGATTGCAAAGGCAGAGTAAATCAGGATATCCCATGTCAAGGCAAGACCGCCGACAACGGAGTTATAATGCGCCAGTTTTTCAGGATCTTCCGGCGCATTGCTGCCAAACCATCCAAGGACCATATCCTTTCCCCAGAACAGGGATTGCACGATGGTGATAACGTCAAAGGCAAGCCAGCCCATCGTCCCCATAATCGCGCGGGCATTCTTCTTCTTCTGTGTAATGGAATGAATGGCGTGCGGAATCCCTTCCGTCAATTTGTTCGCACGCTCG
>CBFGQF010000217.1:0-2601 GCA_965650865.1 uncultured Alphaproteobacteria bacterium
GGACATGCCTGCCATTTTCTTCCAACCAGTTGTAAAACTCCGCATCACCTAGCAAACCATATTTAACAATCTCGGCGTATCCTGCCTTCAGCTCGCGCTCCGGCAATGTCTTCAAAACATCGGTGTCGCACAGAACGGCGGCGGGCTGATAAAAAGACCCGATCAGGTTTTTTCCCTGCGGCGCATTGATCCCCGTTTTACCACCGACGGATGAATCCACTTGCGCCAGAAGCGTTGTCGGAATTTGCACGAACGGAATACCGCGCATCACGATAGAGGCCGCAAAGCCCCCAAGGTCGCCGATCACGCCGCCGCCCATCACGATCATCACCGAATGGCGGTCCACATGATGGTCGAGCATCCAGTCAGTGACGGTTTGCAGATAATCGAATGACTTGCTGGCCTCCCCGCCTTCCGCCGCGAGCGTTTCTATGCGCGTGGCCTTGCCTGAAAGGGATTTTTTCAAAACATCCATCGCGGCGGCGACATTCTTGTCATAGAGGATGAACACATTGCGTCCCGATAGGTCCAGTGGAATGAGATCTGCCGCGCGGGACAGCAAACCCGCCCCGATATAGATGGGGTATGACCGTTCGGCCAGATTGACGTTTAATGTTTTAAAACCGCTCATCGCTTTTCCTTTAGATATGCCGCCATCAAACTCAACAACCGCCCCGCCGCCACCTCCGGTTCCGATTCGTCGGTTTGCAAATGTACTTGCGCGCGCTCATACACAGGATAACGCTTTTCCATCAGCCCCTTTAAAATATCTTCGGGATTACCGGCTTTGAGAAGCGGACGCTTGTCGTTACGCCCCGTGCGTTCCAGCAGGATATCCAGATCGGCCTTTAACCAGACTGTCAGCGCCTTACCAAAGACCAGTTCCGCCGTCTCCGGATTCATGATCGCGCCGCCGCCGGGGGCCACCACCTTGATTTCATCGGACAGCAGCCGTGCAATGACCTTGCGTTCCAGATCGCGAAAGGCCGGCTCCCCATGCGTTTCGAAAATATCGGCCACCGACATGCCCGCCGCCAGTTCGATTTCATGGTCGGCATCGACAAACGGCAGTCCAAGGGCCTGCGCCAGAAGCGCGCCGATTTTCGTCTTACCGGCCCCCATCAGGCCGAGCATCACGATAGGCCTGTCCAACTGTTCCAATATGATCTGTTTGTCATCGGTCATTTGCCATGTTTATGCCATGAATAATTGAAAATGTTCAATTGCATTCACGGAGCCTCTTCATTAAGGTTTCTGTATATTTCCAAAACTCCATCCTTCTGACTTAGGACATAGGCTCATGAACTTCGGATTCATCAAATTCTTCCTGCTTTTCCTCTTGCTCGCTGTTGGCGGCGTTTTCGCCTTTCTGGTCTTTGCGCCAATGCCTGTCACGCAGCAGGAAATCGTTGTTGACCTCCCCGCATCCCCAGCCCAGTAAGGACGGCCATCCATGCACTTTCTACGCCTTTTCCTTCTTGCCTTTTTGACATTGGCGCCATGTGCGGCATCCGCACAGGATAAAAACGACGACGCGCCGGCCAAACAGGAAAAACCCGCCAAAGAAAAAGCGGAAAAAGCGGAAAAGGAGGAACCCGGAAAACCTCAGGTCAATTGGGCAGAGGTGGAATCCACGGGTACCATCGGCTCCGGCAAACAAGGCGGGCTTGAACGGACCGTGTGGAAAGGCCAGAAACGATCGGAGATCGAATTCCTCCTTTCCCGCCTGCCGGCCGATCCGGCACTGCGCTCCGTGCAATCATTGCAGCGCCGCCTGTTGCTTTCCAAAACGGATTTCGGCCTGATCGAAAATGATATAGGCCCCCTGCGCGGCCAGGATTTTTTGATCCAGCGCATTCAAAAGCTCATGCAGATGGGGCTTTATGATGATGCGTGGGAACTTTACACTCAAAAGGCGGAAGACCCCTATGACGTTTCGATTGCCCAGCAAGGCATGATTCTAATGGTCGCACGGGCCGATCTCGCAACCGCGTGTCTTGAAGAAAAAGTATTCGCCTCCCGCTATCCCGACGACGATTTCTTTGGCGTGCTGGATAAGGCCTGTTCGAAAACACTGGGCGGGACGGCCCCTTCTACCTTTGAGAACAGCAAGGTTTTGCAATCTGTGTACAACGACGCTTCATACAACGTATCGGCATCGTCCTATGAGATCCTCGTAAAAATGAGCGATCTGGAGCGCGCACTCGTACTGGCAAACGGCAAGATCAGCTATGACGGCCTTAGCCGCGAAACATTGCGCAGAACGCCCTCTGGAATTGTTTCCCTCTATGCCCTCGATAAAACCATTCCGGAAGGCGCCGCGGCCATGGTCCGGTCTGAATTGCGGGACCGCGGCATCGCGCCCTATATGCGCAGTGTCATCAAGGACGACCAGTTCAAGAAGATCAGGGACATGAAGAACCCGGACGAACGCTGGCCGATGATCGAATCGGTTCTGATGGACCCGGCGCGCCGCCCCGCAGACCTTGCGCCACTCACAGGATACATCGCGGATGCCAAACCAGCGCAGTTATCCACAGGACTGGTCATAAAAGTGTTGAATGTTTTACTGGCTTCGAATGTAGAGCTTTCCGACTTCTG
>CBFGQF010000218.1:0-2595 GCA_965650865.1 uncultured Alphaproteobacteria bacterium
GAAAACGGGCGCAGCCTTGTCGTGCGCGTGAATGACCGCGGCCCCTATGCACGCGGACGGATTATCGATTTGTCATCCAAGGCCGCCGACCTGCTTGGCACCAAAGCGAAGGGGACGGCCAAGGTTCGCGTCGATATTCTGGGCCCCGAAAGCCGGCAGATAGCCGAACATGCACGGCAGGGGATAGACACACGCGGTTATGAAATCGCGCTGAACAACCCTGCCAACACCACAGGCAAAGTTTTGCTGGCGAATTCTGTGCCGCAAGGGACCGTGGAAACCCTGCCACCCGTTCAGGTGGCATCGGTCGAATCCGTTGCGCTGGATGATGGCTCGCAAATTCCCGTTGTCACCGCGCAGCGCGCTCCGGCCACATACGCACCACCCGTACAAGGGCATATGTCACAAGATGGCCGGTTTATGCCCGATCCGGTCGTGACCCAGCAACCGGTCACGCCAACCAATATCTATGTGCAGGCGGGGGCCTTTGGCGATGAAGGCAACGCCATGCGGCTCAGCCAGAATCTCTCCGCCTTCGGGAATGCCAGCGTCCACCCCGCCAATGTCGGGGGCCGGAGTTTCTACCGTGTCCGCCTCGGTCCCTATCAGACCGTTGATCAGGCGGACCTCGCACTGGCACAGGTTGTGGCGAACGGCGCACCAAAAGCCACAATTGTGGTGGATTAGACGCCGCATCAGGGGTTGATCTTCGGGCCGATCCCTGTTTTCATGGGGCCATCGTTTCACCCCCGGCACAACAGGCGTTCCTACATGCGTTTTTTCGTAATACTACTCTCTTTCCTGACACTGACCTTTACCGCCGCGCTGGCACAAACCGCGCCGATGGAGACTGTGGCCCAGCAGGCCTTTATCGTCGATGCCGAAACAGGACAGGTTCTTTTTGAAAAGAATGCGAACGAGAGAATGCCGACATCGTCGATGAGCAAGACGATGACCATCTATCTGGTGTTCGACGCCTTGAAAAAAGGCAAACTTGCGCTGGACCAGCAACTCCCCGTGAGCGAGAAGGCCTGGCGGATGCAGGGATCCAAAATGTTCGTGGATATCAATTCAACGGTGAGCGTTGAGGATTTGATCCGCGGCGTGGTTATTCAATCGGGCAATGACGCCACCATCGTTCTGGCCGAGGGACTTGCAGGCACGGAAGACGCCTTTGCCGAGGCGATGAACCGCAAGGCCGCCGAACTGGGCATGAAGGATTCACACTTTACGAATGCCAGCGGCTGGCCGGATGATAACCATTATTCGACCGCGCGCGATCTCACTCTGCTCGGCATCGCGCTGATCCGGGACTTCCCGGAATATTACCATTATTACAGCGAGATCGATTTCACCTATAACAGCATCAAGCAGGGCAACCGCAACCCGCTGCTCTATAAAAACATCGGCGCGGACGGCATCAAAACAGGCCATACCGAAGCGGCCGGTTACGGCCTGATGGCATCTGGCATCCGCAACGGCCGCCGCGTCGTCATGACGCTCAACGGTATGGCGAGCATGGATGAACGCGCACAGGAATCCACACGCCTGATGGAATGGGCGCTCGCCAGTTTCACGAACATCGAATTGTTCAATGCAGGCGATGCCGTCACCGAAGCAAACGTTGTAATGGGCATACAGCCGTCGGTGCCGTTGACCGTGGATAAAACCATGAAACTGACTCTCCCGCGCATGTCGGGCATCGATGTGAAACGTCAGGCCATTTACAACGGCCCGTTGGAGGCCCCCGTTGCCAAAGGCACGCAGGTTGGCGTTGTCCGCGTGACCATCCCTGGCATGCAACCGATTGAAACGCCGTTGATCACGGCAAACGAAGTGCCGCGCCTGGGTTTCTTCCCCTCGCTCGTGGAAAAGGCCAAGCGTTTCGTTTTCGGCGATCATTCCCCGTTATCGCGGGAATTATAATATGACACGTGGCCTGTTCATCACGTTCGAGGGCGGGGAAGGGGCCGGAAAATCCACCCAGATCAAGCTGCTGGCAGATCGCCTGCAAAATTGCGTGATGACGCGGGAACCGGGCGGAACGCCGGAGGCCGATGCCATTCGCGATCTTTTTATCGAGCATCAGGGACACAACTGGCCGGTCAAGGCTTTGCTGCTTCTCATGTTCTCCGCCCGCGTCCTGCACACCGAAAATTTTATCCGGCCGCAATTAAACGCGGGGCGCCATGTCCTGTGTGACCGGTTCACAGATTCCACCCGCGTTTACCAAGGCCATGCCGGCGGCATGACGGCGGCAGAAATCGAAACGGTGAAACGTGCCGCGATCGGTGAGTTTGAACCAGACCTGACCTTCATACTCGACATTGCGCCGGAAGAGGGATTGTTCCGCGCCGCCGCAAGGGCCGATGACAACGGCACGTTCGAGGCAAAGGATATCACCTTCCATGAAAAAATCCGTCAGGGGTTCCTGACGATTGCGAAAGAGAACCCCACGCGATGTGTTGTTATCGACGCGGCAAAAGACATGGAGGACATTGCGAATGACATCTGGAAGGCGGTGTTAAACCGTCTTGAAGGAAGCGTGAATGTTTGATGATTTCGACGAAGACGAGGACAACCTGTTCGATGCCG
>CBFGQF010000219.1:0-2579 GCA_965650865.1 uncultured Alphaproteobacteria bacterium
ACGTTCCTGTCATCGATGGGCAGCGATTGCGGCATCGCCAATGTCAATATCGGCCCGTCAGGAGCCGAAATTGGCGGCGCGTTCGGCGGTGAAAAAGAAACGGGCGGTGGCCGTGAGAGCGGGTCGGATTCATGGAAGGCGTATATGCGTCGGCAAACCCAGACCGTGAATTATTCATCGAACCTGCCATTGGCGCAGGGCGTCATTTTCGAAGTCTAAGTCTTCGGACGAAGTTAAGCATCCTCTAATCCGCAGAAATCCGCCGTTTGTTAGACGACGATTCGCGAAAATTAACCGCCCTTTAATATTTATTATGGCAAAATGAATGAATGCGCCCGATAAGAAAGTGCGTGCGTAAAATCTTGGGTAAGTCACGGAAACAATGATAAGAAAACTGCAAGCGATACCAGGTCGAGTTTTTATAATTAAGTTTCAACCAAGAAATGTTTTGCGCAACTCTGTGATTTCGGGCAACAATAAAAATACACCTCAACTTTAGCAGAAAAGGATGATCGCATATGCAATCACACGCCTCCGCATCTATTCCTGCGTTCAATCACCAACCATCGTCCGCCGCTATCGCCGCCCGTGTGCAGGCTTTGCGGGCCCGTCATGAAGCATTGTCGAACAAGATAGAACTGGAGCAGAGCAGACCGGGATCGAGTGACTGGTACTTGCGTGCGCTGAAGACACAAAAACTCCATCTGAAAGAGGAGATCGAGGCATTGATGTCCTCATCTCATTAAGCCGTATTGATAGATGGAGAAAAGAACGGCCCCTATATTGGGGCCGTTTTTCTATTCTTATGATGAGGGGAACGCGGGGCCTTTGTTTATTTTCTCTCCCTTAAGGAAACGTTGTGCAGCTTCACTGGATTGTCTTTCCCACTCGGCGAGCGTTTCCGGATCAACTTTCGGTTGGTCCGGCAACCGATGGGCGTGCTTTAAAAAGTCATCCGTTAGATGCTCTCCACGTTCCAATCGGGCAAAAAAATCCAGATCGGGGCCTGGATCAACAGCGTTGGCCTGATTTAGCGGAACTCTATACAACCTTAGAGGAACGACAGCATTACGCTTCAGCTCTTCAACGACTTTATCCAACTCATCGGCCATAAGACGTCCTTACTGGTTATCGCTGCCTGTTTTGTTGTTCGACAGGAAGTTCGAGAAATCGAACCCGGCGAACAAACCTTCACGTGACGGCGGTGCGGATTCTTCCGGCTGGTTCTGGCTTGCCAGTTGTGCTTCGCGTTCCGCCTTTACGGCTGCAGGGTCTTTACCTTGCGCGCGGAGGCCTTTTTCGGAGGCTTTTTCAAGTTCCTGATAGGTGCACAGGCCCAGTTCCGCCGGGTGGCGTGGGCGCAGCGTGCTGGCCGACGGGTGGGTGCGGTCGCGCACGGATTCAATCGTCGGCTTGGTCGTGCCGACTAGTTTCGTGATCTGCGCATCGGAAATTTCCGGATGATTTTTCAGGATCCATGCAATCGCATCCGGTTTGTCACCACGTTTGGATACGGGCGTATAGCGCGGTCCCTTGGCGCGGACCTTGACCGCCGGAAGGTCGCTACGGGAGCGAAGCATTTTCATCATGTAAGTTGAGTCGGCCTTGGCCTTCTCCAGTTCTTCCGGCGCCAGAACATTGTCTTCCTTCATCGGGTCGCGGCCAACAATGCCACGGCCAACATCGCCATCGGCGAGGGCCTGAACCTCGATCGCATGAAGGCCTGTGAAGTCGGCGATCTGTTCAAACGTCAGAACGGTATTGTCGATAAACCACATGGCCGTGGCCTTGGGCATCAAAAGTTTCGGGGCGTCTTGAGGCTTGCTCATATTCATCTCCTGCTGGGCCGCGTATAGCGGCGTAAAACCATGGGTTCTCGTTGCCGGACCGCCCTTTCGGTCCGACTGGTTTGACACTAAAAATGTCAGGGAATGCGGCCACTATAGCGGGGAGAGCCCAAAATGCAAGAATTTTCATTTTCCTTGAAGAAAAAGGCCGGTTTCGGGTATCCTTGGGCCATGTTTGACGATGAAAACGAGCCCCGCAAAAAGCCCCAGAGTTTCAAGGATCTGGAGCGCCTGTCCCTTGATGAATTACAGGAATACATTCAGGAATTGAAAGCGGAAATCGTGCGCGCCGAAGCCGATATCGCACCCTATGTGACGGAGCGACGCGGGCTGTGGCCGGGGCGCACGCTGCTCGTCCTGCGACCGGGAAGCGTCGACGAAATCAGCCGCATCCTGAGACTGGCCACGGCGACGCGCACGCCTGTGGTGCCGCAGGGCGGCAATACGGGCCTGGTCGGCGGACAGGTGCCGGATGCGAGCGGCCGCCAGATCGTGCTGTCGCTGGCGCGGCTCGACCAAATCCGTGAATTCGACCTGGATTCCAATACCGTAACGGCGGAAGCTGGCGTCGTGCTGCAGCGGCTGCGCGACGAGGCGGATGTGCGCGACCGTCTGTTCCCGGTGGCGCTCGCCTCGCAGGGCTCGTGCCAGATCGGCGGCAACCTCTCCTCCAATGCCGGCGGCACCGGCGTGCTCGCCTACGGCAATGCGCGCGAGCTCTGCCTCGGCGTG
>CBFGQF010000220.1:0-2540 GCA_965650865.1 uncultured Alphaproteobacteria bacterium
ATGGCCGGACATAAGGGCGACAACTCCCTGAATCAAACGGTGCAGGTCGAAACTGATATTCTCCAGTTCCATTTTGCCGCGTTGAATCTTTTCGAAGTCGAGAATGTCATTGAGAAGGCCGAGCATGGCATCGCCCGATTCCTGAATGGTCAGGACATAGTCTTTCTGCTGCTTGGTGATATTGCTATCAAGCAGAAGGCGCACCATCCCCATAATCCCTGTCATCGGCGTACGGATTTCATGGCTGACCACGGCAAGGAAGGCGGATTTCGCGCGGTTTGCCTCATCGGCTTCCTCTTTCGCACGCTGGGCCTCTTGAAGACGCACGGCTTCGCGCTGCTTCATTTCGGCCAGAAGTTCGCGCTCCTTCTCGATAACGCGCAAAAGGCGGGAATGGTCTGCTTCATCGCGGGTTTGTTTCAAACGGGAGAGATAAAGGGCATCGCCGGACTCATTGACCGGTGCTTCGATTTGCGTGGGCGTTCTAAAACGCCACAACCCTGCCTGCGCGTTGCCAAGCAGGATCAAAACGGCTTGTAGGGGATAGGAAAGCCACAAGGCATTCAGAAGCAAGAAGGAAGATGGCACAAGGCCCGCATTTGTCAGGCTGGTAATACCAAGTCCCACAAACGGGGCGAGCCAGGAACCGAAGAATGCATAGCCGCGGATGTTGCCGGACAAGGTGTTTGCGAACGTCATGATTGCGGCGACAAGATAAACCGCGAGCGGAACGCCGCTCAGGATTGATGTTTGCAACAATCCTTCGGGCATGGGAATGAAAAGGCAGACTGCTATCGCGATAACACCAACCACCGTCAGGGCGTTTAATATCAATCTTTCCGGCGGACGCCTGTGATCTATACCGCACATAATCGCAGTCAGGCGCGTGGCCAGTACAATATGGGTGGCCATCATGATGGCGATGAAGAATTTATAAAATCCGAAGGCCGGATTATCCGATTGTTGTTCTATGACTAAATAGGAAAGGGCCAGCAATCCAAAATAGAGGGAAAAAACGAGAAGGCTTTTTTGTTTGGATTGACGCGCCATCATCACGCCGGCGACGGCGACGCCCAACAACAATATGATATAGGCCGCATTGTAAAAAGCGTTCGCATATATTTTAGAGGCAAGTTCGTTTTGCGCATACAGCGTTGGTGCGATCGAGGCCGGCACGCCGCGTGTTGGTACGGCATGGACGATGACAAGTTTTTGTGTGCCTGCAGGTACGGTGACGGCGTAATTGCTATCATTCTTGCCGGACGAAATTTCGTTCAGGTAGAATGCCGGGCGTGTGCCTGCTCCCGGATAGGCCAGAGGCATTTCATAAACGTGTATTTCTTTCAGATGGCCGCGCCGACCTTCGCCATACCGGCCAAGATCGAGAAACCAATTCGGATTTCCGTTCTTGTTGAGAATTTTGAAAGACAACCAGTGTGAGGTTCCGCCTGCGCCAAGGGGGATGATGTCATCTGCCGATACGGTGCCATTCAGGATCGTGCCCATCGTTTCGCGGATGCGCTCCGCGCTGACTTTTCCGCCCGTATCTTTTTGAATGATGATGTTTTGGCCGATGGCGCCGCCCGCCGTTTCCCCGTCAATCGTAACGGGAAGGAATGGTTTTTGGGGCGCCGCCGCCTGCGCCTGTAATGTCCATGCAAAGGCTACGACCAACAAAAGCGGGAATAACAAAACACCCCGCGCCATGGAGAGGGCGGGCAGAACCGGGCCGTTATTCCGTAATTCCTTGATAGGCATAAGTTTTTGTCCCTTGGCAAGGGCTTTGGGATAAGACCCTTGCCGCCTTTATCATCGCGTGAAAAGGTTACAAAAACATGAATGCTATAAAGGGTTTAGATGGTTAACGCCGGATCGTCAGACCAGGAAAATCGCCATGCCGATCAATAGGATGATCGTTGCAATCACGCCATATTTGGTCATCTGCATGAAATTATGCCAGATGGATTGTGCCTGTTTCAGGCTTTCAGGATCGACGGCAACCGGAGTTTGTGAATGTGTGCCCATGGCGGTGTATTCCTTCGTTTAACGGGTTTATTGAACCAGATTTTGCAGCAAATTCAAGTGGAAGCCGTCAGCAGATTGATATTGTCGATGGCCACACGCGGAGTGTCAGCGTCCATGGCCGCCACAGTGCCGATTTGATGAACGCTTTCGCCGCTGTCTGTCAGGCTGGCCGTGATCGCGTCCGCAGCCTCCGGTGCAACAATCACCACCATCCCGATACCGCAATTGAGAGTGCGGGCCATATCAGCAGGGTCCAGATTGCCGGCCTGTGCCAGCCAGCCGAACACGCCGGGGCGTGGCCATTTCGCAGCATCGAGCCGCACACCCAGCCCTTCGGGCAGAACACGGGGGATGTTTTCGCTCAGGCCTCCACCCGTAATATGGGCCATACCTTTGATGCCGCCCAATTTCAAGGCCTTCAGGAGGGGTTTGACATAAATTCTTGTGGGGGCCAGAAGCACATCGGCCATGGTCTGTCTCGCCGCGAACGGGGCCGGGGAGTCATAGCTATAGCC
>CBFGQF010000221.1:0-2517 GCA_965650865.1 uncultured Alphaproteobacteria bacterium
GCGCCTTCGGTGACGCGTATTAGTTCATCAAGCTTTAATTGCAGAGCGGCAGTATCGCGGTTTTGCGAACTCTGGATTAAAAACACCATTAGAAAAGTTATAATCGTGGTTGTTGTATTGATAACGAGCTGCCACGTTTCGCCAAAGCCGAACAGGGGCCCCGATAATGCCCAGCCAATCACCAGCGTTGCGGCTGCTCCGAATGCGGCTGGATGGCCTGCGTAGTATGAGGCCGTTTTGGAAAGTCTGACAAAAACTTTTTCGAAATTCATATTGTGTTTCTCTACAGCCGCAGACAAACGAAAGGCGGCACAAAAAGTGCCGTCCGAATAAAAATTCTTTCCTTCGCTTGTTTACATCAGCGAGCGCACATCCGTGAGATGGCCGGTAATCGCCGCCGCTGCCGCCATGGCAGGTGACATCAAATGTGTGCGTCCGCCGCGGCCCTGACGTCCCTCGAAATTCCGGTTGGAGGTAGAGGCACAGCGTTCGCCGGGTTCCAATCTGTCGGCATTCATGGCAAGGCACATAGAGCAACCCGCTTCGCGCCAATCAAACCCCGCCTTGATCAGAATATCGGCAATGCCTTCTTCTTCGGCCATTTGTTTGACGAGGCCAGAGCCGGGAACAACCATGGCATAAACGCCGCTTGCCACTTTCCTGTCGCCAACCACTTTCGCAACCTCGCGCAAGTCTTCGATACGCGCATTGGTGCAGGAACCGATAAAGACTTTATCAATTGGGATATCCGTCATTTTCGTTCCGGATTTCAGCCCCATATAATCCAGCATGCGCTTGACGGATTCACGTTTTCCTTCGTCGGCAAAATCGTCCGGTGAGGGAACATGGCCGGTGATCGCGACAACATCTTCGGGCGTTGTGCCCCATGTCACGGTCGGCGCGATATCTTCCGCGCGCAGGGTGATTTCACGGTCATAAACCGCGCCGTCATCGCTTTTTAGTTTCGACCAATAGGCAACGGCTTTGTCCCACAATTCTTCCTTCGGTGCCATGGGACGGCCTTTGATATAGCGGAATGTCGTTTCATCGGGGGCGACCATGCCGGCGCGCGCGCCGCCTTCGATCGACATGTTGCACATGGTCATGCGGCCTTCCATGGATAGGGCGCGCACCGCCTCACCGGCATATTCGACAACATATCCGGTCCCGCCTGCCGTGCCGATATGGCCGATGATGGCAAGGATCATATCCTTGGCGGTAACGCCGGGCCCAAGCGTTCCATCCACCGTGATGCGCATGGATTTCGCCGGTTTTTGAATAAGGGTTTGTGTTGCGAGCACATGTTCGACTTCGGAAGTGCCGATGCCGAACGCCAGTGCGCCGAACGCGCCATGCGTGGATGTATGGCTGTCGCCACACACGATGGTCATGCCGGGTTGTGTGAACCCTTGTTCGGGGCCGATGACATGAACGATGCCCTGACGTTTGTCATGTTGGTCGAATAATTGCACCCCGAACTCCGCGCAGTTTTGTGAGAGCGTGGCGAGTTGCAAGGCGCTTTCGGGGTCTGCTGTGGGGATCGACCTGTCGCCCGTAGTCACATTGTGATCGACGACGGCGAGCGTCGCCTCTGGCCTGCGAACCCTGCGGCCCGCCATGCGCAGCCCTTCAAAGGCCTGCGGCGATGTCACCTCATGTACCAGATGCCGGTCGATGTAAATCAGGCAGGTTCCGTCTGCGGAGCGTTCGATGACATGGTCATCCCAGATTTTCTGGAAGAGGGTGCGGGGAGTGGTGGTCATGATTATCCTTTGCTGGTCTTTTTTATATCTTTTTTTAAGCGGCCGGAACAAGGGCAGGCATGAACATTTACGTTCATCCCCTAAATTTACGGAAAATAATTGACAAATAATGCTGCGATGCAATATAAATTGTGCGCCGCGTTAGAACTTTCCTAACCATAAGGGCGTTAGAATTATTGCGATGCAGGAGGGTGTGTACATGTCGATAATAGTTGAAAATCAAAAAGTTAAAGCGGGGGTTCGCCTGCAATCGGGCGATCTGGAAATCCATTTCTCCGAAGAACCGGCGCTTGCGCTCGGTGAAACTGTTCTTATTGACTTGATGCAGCGCAGCATCGGGATTATATATCAGAACGCCTACCATCATATTGGCGACTTGCCGTTGAATATGGGGGAGAAAGAAGTGGCCGCCATGACGGACGCTTCGTTAACCGGGCAAGGCGCGGGTGGGCGGATGATTCATCTCCACGCGCCTGTGAAAATTGTCCGTAACTAAGGAGAGCTAGAATGCCGATATCGTGTGGCGCGCGTAAATCCGGGGAAACCTATGTTGACGCCAATGGCAACAAAGTCGTCGAACCCGTTTACAATGGGACGGGCGGTACAGTCGGGGGTACGATCCGGGTCGTAAAATAAATAAACCAAGCCGGATAAAACAAAAAACGCGGGACCGTCTGGACCCGCGTTTTTGTATTCGGTGTAAACCGGTATTATTCGGAAGCGCCTTCGGCCGGTGCAGCGGCGGCGGCTTCTG
>CBFGQF010000222.1:0-2439 GCA_965650865.1 uncultured Alphaproteobacteria bacterium
TTATGGTCGAGCGCAAGATTGATGCGAACGGCATGAAATTCCAGTTGTGGGAACGCGCGCACCGCCGCGGCGAACCCGCCAATATCTATATCGAAGGCGATGGACACACAGCCTCCAAGGGAGATTTTTACACACTGGACTCTTCCCCCTCCAATCCGCTGGCATTGAACCTTGCCTCCCGCGACAAGGCAAAAAACCTTATCTATATCGCCCGCCCGTGCCAGTTCATGGAATCGCCGGATGAAACCTGCGGATCCGCGCTGTGGCAAAACCGCCGGTTCTCTCCCGAAGTCATCGCCGCCTTCAACGATGTAATCGACGATGTTAAGAAACGCTGGGACATCACGGATATCAACCTGATCGGCTATGACGGCGGCGCTAACATTGCAGCGGCGATTGCGGCCGCCCGCACTGACGTCGCATCACTGCGGACCGTGGCAGGTATCCTCAATCCGCAAATGGTCTACAAACCGGTGGTGAAGGATAAAATCGAAACGCCGGCCTTAGACAGCGATTCCGTGCTTGCGAAAGATCTCGCGCCGAACCTCGCCAACCTGCCACAGCATCATTTCATCGGCGGCGGTGACACCTATGTTCCGGCAGGCGTTTATCATACCTACCGCCAGGCAATGGGAGAATCCGATTGCGTCCATTATACTTTTGTGCCGGATGCGGACCATGAGTCAGGATGGGTCGAAAAATGGCCGGAATTATTAAACCTGACCGTTTCATGTCAGGGCGCGGCCAACGCGGATGGCGAAATTTTCACGCCCTCTACCCCGCTCCCGCCCGTGCCCACAGTGCTTGAGAAGCCATAAGGAATAAAACTTCCAAAGGGCCTATCGTCTATTTTATAATGGATATTGGCCAACCAGTATTGGACACAGGTATGCAGGCATGAAATATATTCTTTCTTTGTTGCTGGGGTCCGCCTTCTTGACCGCCGCGCCGATGGCTTCCGAGGCTCAGAGGCTTCCCGACAAAGCCGAAGACAAATATGCCAACGAACGAAGGGTATTTGACGGACATGATCATAACAAAGATGGAGTGATAGCCGATTTTGAATACAAACAAGACATGATCAGGGATTTTAAATTACGGGATCCGGACGGCAACGGCAAAATCAGCAGGGGCGAGAATATAAATTACCTCTATCACGAATACCTGAGAAAGCATAACATAGCGCCAAATGAAAATAATGCCTTTGTCCCACGCTATTTATATGAAGAATTCGAAGCCAGATTCAATCTGGAAGATCTCAACGGGGACAATCTGGTACTTGAATACGAAAACCTGCTTGCTCACAAAAGAATTTTTTCGAATGTCGATGCCAACAAGGATAATTATGTGAGTTGGGACGAATTCCTAACTTATTTAAATAAAAGAGAAAGCGGCCTATAAAAAAACCCCGATAATCCCGGGGTTTTTTCTTCTGATCTTTTTTCTAAGCCTTCTGCAAATCCATATCGGCATGAACCTTCTGCCAGTTCTGCTCGGGCGCGAAGATACCGATCACGAAGCAAAGCGGTTCCATGATCATGCGGATCACCTTGCCCTTGTAATTCGGGCGCTCGCGCAGGCCCATCTGGTAGCCGATTTCTTCCGCGCGGTTCTTGGCAAGGAACCAGAAGAACGTTTCCGTCGATGGATATTTACGCATCAATTCGACAGAGCGTATACCCCACACGTGATAGCCACGGATCGCGGTCTTCGATAGCTGGCTGTGCGCAAACTCCAGATCCGCTCTCCACAAATCAGCAGGCAAACGCTTCCGGCGATAGAAGTGCGTACAAATGACCGACGAACTACCACCGCTACTGCTGCTTGAGCTTGAAGATGAGGAGCTGCTGCTGGAGGAACTAGATCCCGGATCAATAAACGCGTCAGATGTTCCAAAGTCCACAGCATCACATCCGGTACAAGGATAAGTCGTGTCACCTATGCCATCTCCATCATAGTCATACCAAGTGCCGCCATCATCACTATCACCGCTGCCACTGCTTGGCGGTGGTGGTGGCGGAGGACAGGCAGGAATGGTACAGGACGCCGAAGGTGTTGCAGGTTCGGCCCCGTCATAACTTACACATTGATTTCTGTTATCCGCCAAGGGCGCGCTACCGGCATAGCGGCGTTCACACTGAACTTCACCGTAATTCGTAACCGTTCTGGCGGTGGCCTCGCAACCGGTACACGTTGGCGGCGTCGCCTGTGTCACCATCCAGCAATAACCCACGCAGGACTGAGACGCCAAAGGCCTGTCCATACCGGCGCAATAAGAATCGGCTACAACCGTGCCCGCACTGTTGACGCATGTCACTGGCCGGCTTTGTGTCGGGTTTTTACTAATGTCCGTTCCCGCGCAAGGACACGCGCTCCAGTTGCCTGCTTCCCATCTATAGGCCTGTTGCCCCGTGGCGTATTTGACATTGGCGGTAAAGG
>CBFGQF010000223.1:0-2436 GCA_965650865.1 uncultured Alphaproteobacteria bacterium
GTGAGCGTGTCCTTGTTATTCTCTTTAAGACGGAAGATATCGCCCGGCGTTTTGATGAGCCCGTCGCGGTAAAATTCTTCGATAATTTTTGCGCCGAGTCCTTCGATATCAAACGCCAGACGCGAAACGAAATGCTTCAAACGTTCGACGGCCTGCGCTTCACAAATTAGCCCGCCAGTGCAACGGCGGACCACTTCCCCATCTTCGCGGATAGCGCTCGACCCGCACACAGGGCAATGATCGGGGAACTTGTATTTTACCGCATTCGCCTGTCGCTTTTCTGGTACGAAACCGAGCACCTGCGGAATCACATCCCCCGCACGCTGGATCATCACATGATCGCCAATACGGATATCCTTGCGCTCTATCTCATCCTCATTGTGCAGCGTTGCATTCGATACAACGACACCCCCAACCGTAATAGGCTCCAGCCGCGCAACAGGGGTCAGCGCGCCAGTGCGGCCAACCTGAATATCAATGCCTTTTAAAATCGTCACGGCTTTTTCCGCCGGGTATTTGTGCGCAGTCGCCCAGCGAGGAGAGCGCGAAACAAACCCAAGCCGTTCCTGAAGCGCCAGATCGTTGACTTTATAAACCACGCCGTCGATATCGAACGGCAGATCGGGCCGCAGAATCAAAACCCGGTTATAATAATCCAGAATTTCCTGTGCGCTGTCAGTCACGATCGCGGGTTCGGCTTCAACAAAGCCCCATGTTTTCAATTTCTGGCGAATGCCCCATTGCGTATCCGCAATCGGTGCGCTCACCTGCCCCAATGCGTAACCGAAAAAATGCAACGGGCGCTGTTTCGTTATTGCCGGATCGAGCTGCCGCACGCTGCCCGCCGCCGCGTTGCGCGGGTTGGCAAATATCTGCTTGCCTGCCGCCTCCTGGCGTTTGTTGAGCGCGAGAAATTCTTCATGGCGCATATAGATTTCACCGCGCACTTCCAATATATCCGGAACGCCCTTCGGTAATTCTTTCGGAATATCGTCAATATGCTGGACATTCGCTGTGATGTCTTCCCCTTCAAATCCATCGCCACGTGTGGCGGCCATAACAAGCTTTCCGCCTTCGTACCGCAGCGAGCATGACAGCCCATCGATCTTGGGTTCCGCCACCATTTCTATCGGGTCATCGTTGTTCAGGAACCGTGCAATCTTACCAAGGAAATCCTGCAAATCCTCTTCCGTGAACAGGTTGGAAAGGGAGAGCATCGGCACCGCATGCTTAACCTTTTTAAATCCCTTGGCCGGGGCGGCACCGACCTTCTGCGTCGGGCTATCCTTGCTAACCAGTTCCGGATATTGCGCCTCTATCGCGTTGAGTTCATTGCGAAGCGCATCATAATCGGCATCCGATATTTCGGGCGCGTCGTTCTGGTGATAGGCGATATCATGGCGTTCAATTTCCCGCGTCAGTTTTTTGTGGCGGGCGCGGGCGTCTTCCAGCGTCATGTCAAAGAGAGAATTCATGGTCGTTACGCCGCTTTTTCAAGAAGCTTGGACGCCGCGGCGCGTGCTTCTTTGGTGATTTCGGCACCCGCCAGCATGCGGGCGATTTCTTCCTGCCGCTGTGCGGCATCGGAGAGCGGAATAACTTTGGTCGTGGGGTTCGTCTTACCCGTTTTGGCCACAATCCAGTGATGGGCGGCGGCCGCGGCCACTTGCGGTGAATGGGTGACGACCAATATCTGGCGTTTCTTGGACAGGCGCGCGAGGCGTTCTCCCACCGCGCTCGCCGTTGCGCCGCCGATACCGCTATCAACTTCATCGAATACCAATGTCTGCGCCGTGCCAACTTCGGCGATTACGACTTTGAGCGCCAGCATAAACCGCGCCAATTCACCGCCTGAGGCGATTTTGTTAAGCGCACCCGCATTTGCACCGGGGTTGGTGGCGACCATGAACTGGACGGAATCCATTCCACCCTCGCCCCATTCGTGTTCGGACAACGCCACCACCTGTGTTTCGAACCGCGCCTTTTCAAGCTTGAGCGGAACCAGCTCTTTCGCGACAAGTTTATCGAGTTTTTGCGCGGCGTCTTTTCGCGCTTTAGACACAACGAACGCCTGGACCTCATAGTCTTTTTTGGCCTTTACGACGGCCTTCTCCAAATCGGCCAGCATATCGTCCTGCTGTTCTATCCCATTCAGCAGCGTGGCCAATTCATCACGCTTTGTCGGGAGATCATCGACAGTGCACGCATGTTTGCGTGCCTGCGCCTTCAGCGCAAAAAGACGGTCATCGATTTCAGTTAAAGAGAATTCGCTTTCATCCAGAGAGGCGATCATGGATTCGATGCCTGCCGTCACTTCCTGTAATTCCACCATGGACCGGTCGAGCGCCTTGGACACATCGCTACCGCCTTCGCCTGCGCGTTCCAGCGACTTCCAGACTTCGTTCAATGCCTGCGTCGCCTTCTCCGCTCCCGCAT
>CBFGQF010000224.1:0-2321 GCA_965650865.1 uncultured Alphaproteobacteria bacterium
GAGAGGGGCATGCGCCGTTCGATCCCTTTTAGAATGCGCTCTATATGGTCGGCGCTAACGGCATCGCCTTCCCAGTCGCCATAACCGGTGTGGTTTGAAAACTGGACGGTGTTGATATCGATGACGTTGAAGCCAAGCCGTTGTAAAGGAAATCTGGCGGCATCGTTGCCGACATAGCCAAAGGCGACGTGTGACTGGATGGAAAGGATTGTTTTCATCGCGATATTTTATCAGGAATTATTGTATTGGAAATATAGAAAATACGGATGCCTATTCCCTGGCGCCTAAATTGCGATATATTGGTCGTATGAAAAAATGTTTTCCCCGCCGTTACTTCCTGGGAGCAGCCCTGACCTTGGCCGGGGTTTCCATGTTGCCTGTCATCGCACGGGCTGCGATGGATGATTATGTCCGCTTCAATATCATCCGCAAACGTGGCGACAATTTCCCGTATAAGTTGTCCGAGGCGGAATGGCGTAAACGGTTCAATGACATTGAGTACGCGATCATCCGTGACGGCGGGAATGAGGAGGCGGGGACATCCGCTTTCATTCGTGAGCGCCGCAAAGGCACTTATCACTGCCGTGGTTGTAACGCGCCGCTCTTTTCTTCAAACGCCAAGGTGATGGCGAATGACTTCCCGACCTTTCGTGCGCCGCTTTCACGAAAAGCCATCGGCCTGTCGACGGATTTTAAAATTATCTTGCCACGTACCGAAGTGCACTGTGCGAACTGTGGAAGCCATCTCGGCTATCGCTTTTCTGCCGACAACGCGGCCGAGACTTGGCGCTATGCCATCAATGGCACGTCATTGCGATTCACTCTCAACTAAGCCCATGGAAAACATGGCTATAGGGGGTTTGAAAATGCGTTTTCGCGCTGTATGATCGCGCCATGAACACATCCTCAAACCGGCCTTTGTCGCCGCATCTTCAGGTGTATCGCCTTCCCATGACGGCGATCATGTCGATCTCCCACCGTATTACGGGCGCCATCCTGTCGGGCGGCACGCTGCTGATTACGGCCTTCCTCGTCGCAGCGATGCTCGGTGAGGCGCAGTATGAAAGCGTCCGCGCTTTCGCGGGAAGCTGGCTCGGCCTTATCATCCTCGGTGGCTGGTCCTTCTGCCTTTATTACCACCTTTGCAACGGTATCCGTCATCTGGTCTGGGATACCGCCGCCATGCTCGAAAAATCTCAGGCCACGATCAGCGGCTGGATAGTTCTGGCGGCAACGGTTCTTTTAACGGCAGGCACATGGTGCTTTGCCTTGTGCGATGGGGGCTATTGATATGGGCGGTAAAAATTCGGCTCTCGCTGACTGGATCAAATTGCGAATGACCGCCATCGTGCTGGTCCCGTTATCGTTCTGGGCGGTCTATTCTATCCTGCAATTGAAAGATAAACCCTACGCTGATTTTACGCTGTGGATGCAAAATCCGTTCAACATGGGGATGCTGGTTGTTTTCTTGCTGGCGATGTATTTCCATGCGGCGCTCGGCGTGCAGGAAATTTACGAAGACTACATTACGTGCGAAAGAACGCGTAAAATTGTGATCTGCGTAACGCGCCTTGCGTTTGTTGTTTTAAGTGTTGTTTCCATTATATCGATTGCGAGCATAGCGTTTTAATCATGACCCAGTCTTACAAAATTATCGATCATGAATATGATGTTGTCGTTGTCGGCGCGGGTGGCGCAGGACTTCGCGCCGGTTTCGGCTGCGCAGAAAAGGGCCTGAAAACGGCATTGATCTCAAAGGTTTTCCCGACACGTTCCCACACCGTGGCGGCGCAGGGCGGCATCTCTGCCGCGCTTGGCAACATGGGCGAAGATGACTGGCGTTTCCACTTCTATGACACGATTAAAGGGTCCGACTGGCTCGGCGATCAGGACGCGATCGAATATATGACGCGTGAAGCGATTCCGGCCATTTTGGAACTGGAACATTACGGCGTTCCATTTTCCCGCACGGCGGATGGCAAGATTTATCAGCGTCCCTTTGGCGGCATGACCACGCATTACGGCCAGGGCACGGCGCAACGCACCTGCGCGGCCGCTGACCGTACAGGTCATGCGATTTTGCACACATTGTATCAGCAAGCCTTGAAGCACAACGCCGAATTCTTCATCGAATATTTCGCGCTCGACCTCATCATGGATGATAACGGCGAATGTCTCGGTGTCATGGCCTGGAACCTCGATGACGGAACAATTCACCGCTTCCGTGCCCATCAAACCATTCTGGCGACCGGCGGTTATGGCCGTTCTTACTTCTCCTGTACATCCGCGCATACGTGCACGGGCGATGGCGGCGGTATGGC
>CBFGQF010000225.1:0-2275 GCA_965650865.1 uncultured Alphaproteobacteria bacterium
CGCGTTTGTAATCCCGCCAGATGGAATAGCATCCGGCGCCGATAACAAGCGCAAGGCCGGCATAGGTCGTTGCCGCCGGCATGACGCCGAAGAACAGCCATCCGAAAATAATGCCCCAGATAATCTGCGTGTACATAAAGGGCGCGACCACCGATGTTTCGGGGGAGCGCGCATAACCGAGCGAGGTGCAGATGATACCCATCATGGCCATCGGCCCGTGAAAGGCAAACAGTGTCATGTCTTCCGCGCGGAAAGGAAGATAGACATCAAAGGCGATCGTGCAGATGATGCTGACGATCGCGATGCAGGCGGATGCGAAGAAACTGTAAACGGGCAGGGGCTGCCCGAACCCGATCTTGCGGAGCAGAATCACACTGGCCGCTGAGAACATTGCGCCGCCGAGCGCAAACACAAATCCCCGTCCGAATGTATCAAACTGGGGGCCCGCCAAAACAACAACGCCCGAAAAGGCCACGACAACCGCAGCCCATCGCCGCCAGCCGACATGTTCTTTCAGAAATATGACCGTCATGATTAAAAGCATAAAAGGGGAAAGAAACACGATGCCGTAAAAATCCGCCATCGGCAGGGTTTTGAGCGCGGCCACCATGCAATAGGCGGTGCAGCAGGTCACCACGCCGCGCAGCAGGTGAAGATGAATCCTGTCCGGCAAAAAGGCGCGCATGCCATGGCGTGTTATAATCCATGTGGCCGAAACAATAGTGCCGATCATGCCGCTGACCGCCAGGACCTGAAAAATGGAATAATGGGCCTGAAGCAGTTTGGAGCAAAGATCGGCGACGCTGAATCCGAAAAATCCGAGCAGGAGAAGTCCAACCGCCTGTAAAAGGTGTTTTCTGTAAGCCGTTATATCGAAATGCATTTTATCGTTTTTTCATTTCCTCTATACCAGAAACCTATATACTGGATGGATGCTCGATTATCTAGCCTCTAATATAAAAGGTCTGTTTCGTGGAGCTTGGGCCGCCAAAGTTCTGGACATGACCCACGACTTTCTCAAGCTGGAAGCGGCGGGCGGGATTATTCTCGTGCTGTTTTCCGCAGTCGCCATCATTATCGCTAACAGCCCGCTTTATCCCGCCTATGATTATCTTTTGAACGGCGTTCATTTCGGGATTGGTTTCAACGGGCCCGGTGAGGCGTCGCTGGAATTGAACAAATCTGTCCTGCACTGGATCAATGACGGGATGATGGTGATTTTCTTCTTCCTCGTTGGCCTGGAAATCAAGCGGGAAATGACGGTCGGGGCGCTCGCGACCCCCAAAAAGGCGCTTTTGCCCATTCTGGCCGCCATCGGCGGCATGGCTGTTCCGGCCGCGATCTATGCCTTCATCAATATTGACAGTCCCGAAACGGTTCGTGGCTGGGCCATTCCCTGCGCCACAGACATCGCCTTCGCGCTGTGCGTCATTTCGCTTGCAGGGCCGCGTGTGCCGACGGAAATCAAGGTTTTGTTCCTTGGTCTCGTGATTATGGACGATATCGGCGCTATTATGGTGATTGCCGCGTTCTATACGGAGCAATTGAATGTTCCGATGCTGATTCTGGCATTTATTCCCGTGATTGTTTTGTACCTGCTGAATCGCCGTGGTGTGATCCGCACCGCGCCTTATATCATATGCGGTGTTATTCTCTGGATTCTGGTGTTGAAATCCGGCGTGCATGCCACGCTTGCCGGTGTTTTGACCGCCGCCTTCATTCCGGTGCGCGTGAAGGATGAGCGCCGTTCGCCCTGTCAGCGGCTGGAACACGACCTGCACCCTTGGGTGGCGTTCTTCATCCTGCCGATTTTCGGGTTCGCCAATGCAGGCGTTCCTTTTGCGGGGCTCGGGCCCGATGCGTTGGTCCAGCCGATCACGCTCGGCATTATTCTCGGTCTTGTGATTGGCAAACAGATAGGCATTTTCGGGGCTGTCTGGCTCGCCGTGAAATCGGGCCTGTGTGCCAAACCGGACAACACCACATGGCCGCAAATCTATGCCATGGCGGTGGTTTGCGGGATCGGCTTTACCATGTCGCTGTTTATCGGCGGGCTATCCTTCAGCGGACATGAGGAGCAGGCGGAAGTGCGTATTGGCGTGCTTGTCGGGTCTTTAATTTCGGCCGTGGCGGGCTATATCCTTCTTAAGAAAACCGGTGGAGGAACCCATGCGACCAACCAAGCCCCTATTGTTACTGGCCATCATTAGTCTGGGTGCCCCCGCCGCAGCCGCGGAAGGAAATTTGCCGATGACCACTGCCAAGACATTCGAAA
>CBFGQF010000226.1:0-2249 GCA_965650865.1 uncultured Alphaproteobacteria bacterium
TCCCTATTGTTTATTTTCCATACGCGCATTTAGAAGGCGCGTCAATCTTTGCCACTGTGCCCCCGAAAAGAGATGTGCATAAATGAACGGCAGGAAGCCCTTCGCCCGGAATTCGAGGAAGGTTTTGTCGTCTATTTGCGCCAGTTTTTGCTCATCGACGATGCGGAAGCCGGAAAAGTTAATTTTCTTGCCGCCAGCCACGGCGATTTCCGCCTGACGTTCAACCAAAAGGCCCGCCGCGTGGAGCGCCTTGCCGAATTCCACCGTCTGCTGGGCCGCGGCATGATAGGATTTGCAGAATTCCAGAGCATTTTGAGAGAGAGAAGACGGTTTGCCGTCGGCTTCGAAGAAACGTTGGTCGCCGCCTTTCTGGTCGATCACGGAATCGTCCATATCAATGCAGAGGGAAAGCTGGTCGCTGCCCGGAATTTCCGAGAAAATAAAGGGATAACGGCGGATATAGGCGGGAATATACATGTCGGCCGCCCATTCGTCCTTTTTGCCGCTGATAAACAGGTTTTCATTGTCGCGCAGACCGAGAATGGCGACCGGCGTCGCGTTTGCGTCCGGCGAAAAGGCGATCGGATAGAAATGACAGATTTGCGGCAATTCGATCAGGTTGACGGGGACCGCGTTGACTTCCTTGGCAAAGCCCAGTCCAAAGTCTTTCTTCAGGCCCAGCTTGGCATGCTGGTTCGCATCCAGCGGGGCCGGTTTTTTGTAAAACAGGGGCATGTTCGAGCTTTGCGGTTCGTTTTGGGAGGATGCGTTCTGGGCCATAATTCTTCCTGGGGCAATATTTGATTATCGGGAATTTTAATACAGCGTACCTTAATCGGAAAGACAAATGGCGGGCAATCCCCAGATATGCTCTTTTTGCCATAATTTTTGCCGCGCAGGGCCGTTTTGGCGCATTTTTACTTTTTTTGCAGCGCGAAATCCGTTAGCGTGCCGGCTATATTAATCAGTACGGAGAATGATTATGCGGATTGGCGTCGTTGGCACCGGTTATGTCGGCCTTGTATCGGGTACCTGTTTTGCGGAATTCGGGATCGATGTGGTGTGCGTCGACAAGGATGCCGGTAAAATCGAGAACCTGAAAAAGGGGATTATCCCGATTTACGAACCCGGTCTTGAGGACCTCGTCGAAAAACAGGTGAAAGCCGGGCGCCTGTCGTTCACGACCGATCTGAA
The DNA here is from genome assembly GCA_965650865.1 of uncultured Alphaproteobacteria bacterium. Lineage (GTDB taxonomy): Bacteria > Pseudomonadota > Alphaproteobacteria > Micavibrionales > Micavibrionaceae > Micavibrio_A. Next base: position 1,195 of record CBFGQF010000226.1, read on the forward strand.
AGAGGCCGTAAAAGGCGCGGATGCGGTGTTCATCGCGGTCGGCACGCCATCGCGCAAAGAGGACGGCCATGCCGACCTGACCTATGTTTACGAAGCCGCGCGCGAAGCCATCCGCGCCGTCGATGGTTATACCGTGCTTGTCACCAAATCGACCGTTCCCGTCGGCACCGCGCGCGAGATTGAAAAAATCGTCCGCGAAGAGGGGCGTGAAAAAGATATCGATGTTTGTTCCAATCCCGAGTTTTTGCGCGAAGGTGCCGCGATCAACGACTTTATGCGCCCCGACCGCGTCGTGATCGGATCATCGTCCGAGCGTGCAAGCGACGTGATGCGTCAGCTTTACCGCCCGCTTTATATCAACGAGACACCGATCGTGGTGGTAGAGCCGGAAACAGCCGAGATCATCAAATATGCGGCGAATGCGTTTCTTGCGATGAAGATCAGCTTCATCAACGAGATCGCCAATTTGTGCGAAGTCGCGGGCGGCAATGTCCAGCATGTGGCAAAGGCCATCGGCATGGACGGGCGCATCGGTTCCAAATTCCTGCATGCTGGGCCCGGTTATGGCGGATCGTGTTTCCCGAAAGATACGCTGGCCCTGACACAGACCGGACAGAAATTCGGCGTGCCGCAGCGTATTATCGAGGCCGTCGTTCAGGTCAATGCCGACCGCCAAAAACAGATGGCGGAAAAAGTCATCACCGCGTGCGGCGGGTCGGTCAAAGGCAAGAAGATCGGTGTTCTTGGCATCGCCTTCAAGCCGAATACGGATGATGTGCGCGATGCGCCAAGCCTCGTCATCGTGCCCGAATTGCAAAAGGCCGGTGCAACCGTCTTTACGCACGACCCGATCGCCAAGGAGCAGGCAGCCAAAGTCCTGAAGGATGTCACATGGGTGGAAGATCCGTATGATGCCGCCAAGGACGCCGACGCCCTTGTCATCATTACCGAATGGAATGAATATCGCGGGCTGGACCTGAAACGCATTGCATCAAGCATGAAAGAAAAAGTGCTTGTCGACCTTCGCAATATCTACAAGGTCGCCGAAGTCGAAC
>CBFGQF010000227.1:0-2171 GCA_965650865.1 uncultured Alphaproteobacteria bacterium
CAAAGGACATGTTGGACGAGGTTTTGAATCACCAGACCTTTGACATGCGTGCGCATTTGAAGGAAATCTATGCCATGCCGGAAAATTCGACCTGCCTTACTGCGCTTGAACATTTCAAGAAAAGCAGCATTAATCTAATGGTCATTGTCGATGAATATGGCAGCACGCAAGGGATCGTCACACCGTCGGATTTTCTTGAAGCCATCGTTGGCGTTTTGCCGTCGAATTATGGTGATGATCATGAAGATATGATCGTGCAAAGGGATGACGGATCGTGGCTGGTTGACGGGCGCACGCCGATCGAGGAAATCCATATCTCTATCGGTATTAATGATATCAGCGCGGACGAAGATTTTGACACCATCGCCGGCTTTATCCTTGAATATTCCCGCAAGACACCAAAAGTTGCCGATTCATTCGAAGTGTTCGGCCACCGATTCGAAATCGTCGATATGGATGGCCGCCGCATCGACAAGGTCTTGATCCAGAAAATCGAAACCAATGAAGAGGGCGAGGGGATTTAATTACTCCGGCTTTACCGTATTGCTATAGGCCTTTACGAATGCATTCCGCAGAATGCCACTAAGTGTTGCCCAGAAATCCGTGTCGGGGTTGCTGATTTTTCCCTCTAACGGTATTTGCGTTGCGAATTGATCCTTCGGCTGATTTTCAAATATTTCCAACACGACAGACACAATCGATTCCCACAGAACGCCTATAGGGTTTGCATCGCGCTCCAGATCGATAAGAGAAATGTCTGTGGCCAGCGGTTTGACAAAGCCCGTAATGTTTCCATCCTTGATCGTCAGGTCCGAATAAATGTTCAAAGTGCCGCTTTCAAAGTCTATAGCGGCGGCGGAGCGGGCATAATCATTCAAAGCTGGCAGATTGATGCTTTCAAGTTTTCCGGTTACATCGAAATCCGGAATAGGGCGCAGGATATTCATCTTACCGTCGATGGCCAGTTTGCCTTTGCCGACCGATATGCCGCGGACGGTCAGGTCCGACGGCAGGGCATCTTTTTTATTGTCCGTGTTGCGAAGGTTGGTGGCCTTGGCATTTAAGTTATAGATCGACAAGTCAACTTTCTCACGTTCCGAAAAATCCTGATAGGTGATCGTGCCGTCCTGAATTTCAACCCAGTTGATGTCGAGCGGCATCAGTTCCTTGATCGGCACGGTCCAGTCGGTGCGGGTCCCCGTTTGCGTTGTCTGTCCGCTACGCCCCACCGCGAAATTGATTTCGGGTTTTGTCAACGTGACATCGCCCACGATTTTTCCATCGAACAGGGCTCCCCATTGCAGGGATAGATCGGTTTGCGGAAAGTGAAGGAAGGGGATGGGGATATCCTTTCCATCCTTATCGATCCGGAGTTCTTTAATAACATAGGCGCCGCGATAAAGCGCAAGATCGATATCTTCTACCGAGCCGCTGTAGCCCTCAATGTTATCGAGGGTATGATTGACGTAGTCCTTGATCCAGACGGGCGCGTAGGCGCGCGCGGCAACAAGCATGGAAAGCAATATGATCAAAACGGCAAAGCCGACCTTTCGCCACAAATGGCGTTTGCGTCCGTGCGGGGACAGGGGGTGTTGTGTTTGTTTTTCGTTCATTTTCTATACTTTTTTACGGGCCCGTTATTATTGGTAACAAGCGCGGCGGCCTGAAAGTTCAGGCAAATGATTGTTTTTATTTGGATTATTTTTCAGGGACTTTGATTGGGGTATTTTAATACCACTTATCTATCCTTCTGTTTTCATACGTTTTTTCTTGAACCTATGCGCATTATGTGCGAGAACCCCGCCAGAATTAAAAAACCACCATATAAGGAAACAACCATGACCTATTCAGCAAAAGCGGCTGATATTCAGAAGGACTGGATCCTGATCGACGCCGAAGGCGTTGTTCTGGGACGCCTTGCCTCCTATGTCGCCCTGCGCCTTCGTGGCAAGCACAAGCCAACCTATACACCGCACATGGATGACGGCGACCATGTTATCGTCATCAACGCGGGCAAAGTCCGCCTGACAGGCAACAAAGCCAAAGGCGAGCGTTTCTACTGGCACACAGGCTGGATCGGCGGGATCAAATCCAAGACCATGGGCGAAATCCTCGAAGGCAAGCACCCAGAGCGCGTTGTTGAAAAAGCCGTTGAGCGCATGATCCCGCGC
>CBFGQF010000228.1:0-2160 GCA_965650865.1 uncultured Alphaproteobacteria bacterium
AGCAGACCGTCATGCTGCGCGACCTGCTTAACTGGAAGGTTGGTACAAAATTGCTGCTCAACACCCGCATGCAGGATGAGCTGGAATTGCGATGCGGCCATTTCCCGATGTTCAAGGGACCCGTGGGACAAAAGCAGGATAGTATCGCCGTGCGTATAGAGAAATATATTCCGCCCAAACAAGGGGGTGATGAATGACTTTTGCCTATTTCATGGATATTGCCATTCTGGCTTTGCTGGCCGCCACGGTCTTTATCGGGTTTCGTTTGTCTGTCTCGCTGCGCCATTTCCGTGAAAGCCGGTTTGAAATGGAAGGAATTCTGAACCGGTTGACATCCAATATCGATACCGCCGAAAAAGCGATTGCGGGATTGCAGAACGCTGCCAAGAATTCCGGTGTAAATTTACAGGCCATTATCAATGACTCTAAATTTCTGGTCGATGAGTTGAAGTTCATGAACGAGGCCGGAAACAACCTTGCCGGTCGTCTTGAAAAACTGGCCGAGAAAAACCGCGAACTGGTAGAGCAGGTGGAGGCCGCGGGCGGGATCGGTCCGCAGGAAATCCATTATCAACGCCCTGCGCCGCAAAGCGCAAAGCCCCGTGCGCATGAGACCTTTATGGATGATGACAGCGCGCCGCTGGGTTTTATGATTCAGGACCGCGAATACGACGAAGAAGCGGAGGCCGAATTTTTGCTCTCCGATGATGAGGGAATAATGCCGGCCTTGCAAAGCCAGGCCGAACGCGAATTGTTTGAGGCATTGTCCCGTCACAAAAGAAAGAACGCATAACGGCACGGTATGGAAACTTTTACTTTTCGCATTCTGCCCGTTTTGATGATTGTTGCCGCGATCGGGTTTGGTGTGCGGTTCAGCGAGTTTGTCAGCGGCGCCAAGGTTGCGGCCACTGATCTGGCACAGATCGAACCCGCCGCGGACGAGAGCATGGCCGACGCTGCCACGGGTTCCGCCAGCGAGTCGAAAACAGGTGTCGCTGCGCCGCCGTCTGCCGAAGCTCTTTCCGGTTCCGGCACCCAGGGTAAACCCGAGATCGAAGCGCCTTCGCTTGGCAAAGCGCCTGCCGTGCCGGATACGTCCGATGCTGAATGGCGTGGGGCCGATGATCTTGATGATGAATATTCCGATGTGAAGATGGAATTGTTCAGCGATTTGTCCAAACGCCGCCGCGATCTTGAAACCCGCGAAAAGGAACTGTCTATGCGCGAGGCCCTCTTGAAAGCAGGGCAGGCGGAGCTGGAACAAAAATATCAAGAACTCACCATCATCAAGGCGGATATCGAGGAACTGTTGAAAAAACAGACCGAAGAAGAGGACGAGCGGATTGCCAGTCTGGTGAAAATCTATGAAGGCATGAAGGCCAAGGATGCCGCGCGTATCTTTAATTCCCTAGATATGGATGTCCTGATGCAGGTCGTCACCAAAATGTCCGAACGCAAATCCGCGCCGATTATCGCCGCCATGGATCCCGAAAAGGCGCGGAATGTCACCATCATGCTGGCGGAACAGAACAAGCTGCCAAATCTGCCGGCCTTGACCGCCACGCCTTAAGTATCGCCCTGTGTATTTCCTAGAGTTCTCTGACTTCCATCGTACTATGCCGATTGGTGAAGGACCCGTTTTCGGCTTAGAATTCGTTAACCAATTTGGGATATATTTTAAATTCGTGAGGCTTTCACAGTTATCACAGCCAATTTAAGGAGAATTTACCGTGAGCGTCGATAAAAGCATGAATGTTTTGGTCGTGGATGATTACCAGACCATGATCCGAATTATCAAGAACCTGCTGAAACAGCTGGGATTTGAGAACATTGACGAGGCCACGGATGGTTCGATGGCGCTCGAAATGGTAAACCAGAAAAAATATGGCCTTGTCATCTCCGACTGGAATATGGAGCCTATGTCCGGCCTTGATTTTCTGAAAGGGTGCCGCGCCAGCACGAACGACAATGTCAGCAAAGTGCCGTTCATCATGGTGACCGCCGAAAGCAAAACAGAAAACGTTATCGCAGCCAAACAGGCGGGCGTGAACAATTATATCGTCAAGCCGTTTAACGCTGAGACGCTAAAAACCAAAATCGCCAGTGTTCTGGGCGAGTTTTAATCGAAATTTGGTGTAACAGGGGAAAACATCATGACCG
>CBFGQF010000229.1:0-2139 GCA_965650865.1 uncultured Alphaproteobacteria bacterium
AGGAGAGCGCCCATGAACCGCGATTATTCGGAAAGCAAAATCCGGGAAGCCCTGAAATTATCGGGCGGGAATGCCACACGCGCGCGGCAACAAATCATTGCCTGGGCATTTGATGATAACAAACTCCTCCATGAATTGATGGCCCCGCACATGACGGGGATCGTCGCTCACGCAATCAATCATGTCATGGCGATGAAAGACAAGCCGCAGGCGAAGGCGCCCGAACCGGTGGAAGTGGCTGTCGCCGGCGGCAAAAATGATCCGTTCGGATTGGAAATCCTTAAGGCCATCGCGCTCGGCAATCCTGCGCAGTTCGGACTGGAGAACGCCAACGCCACAGGCCGCAAGCAGGCGGCATCACAGCGTCATGTCGAGGCGATCAAGGAAATGGTCGCCAAAGGGAAGTCCAAGAAATAATCCAAAATTCGTCATGCCCGCTTTATTCGGGCATCCGGATCCCCGCACAAGGCGGGGATGACAGTGCGGTTAATCATGACAATCGATGTAAAAGAATTTTTCCGGTCCAGAATTGCGCAAAGAGATGAATTCCTGCGCGCAACCATCAAAGACGATTTCAGGGTAGAGCCGATCGGCAATGACTGGGCATCCAGACATTACTTGCGGATACGAAAAGACGACGGTTCAACGGCAGTTTTGCTGGAATCCGTGCCCGACCATATCCCGACACCAACCATGGGGCATAAATTATCAGCCTTCATCAAGATTGCCGATATGCTTTACAGCCACGGCATAAGGGCGCCCAAAATTCTTGCGCAGGACGAACAAGAAGGATGGGTATTGCTCGAAGATTTTGGCGATACAACCGTTCATGCGGCGATGGCGCGGGGCGGCGATCAGAAAATGCTTTATGGCGCGGCCACAGACGTCCTTATTGCCATACGTGACAATATCACATTGGACGATCTATGCGATTTTCCCAGATACAAAGACAGCTATATTCACAAAGGCCGCCAAAGAATTGTTGATTGGTATGTGCCGGCGACGCGTTTTGAACAAAACGATGATGAAGTTTTGGCGTCGTATCTTTCCGCTTGGACGGATGTGACTGCCGAACTGCCGCCACCGCCGATCGGTTTTGTGCATGGCGATTATCATTTGGGGAACCTTATGCTTTTGCCCGACGGCAGCTGCGGCGTGATCGATTTTCAGGATGCGATGGCTGGCCCATTGCCATATGATTTAGCAAATATCCTCGAAAATATCCGCGCTGATGTTCCGCCTGATATCTATGATGCAATGTTGGCGCGTTATGGCGGGGATGAGACTTTCCGCGCGTGGTTTCGCGTGATGGCCACACAATTCCACTGCCGGATCATCGGGCAGGTTATCCGCTTATCTGTTCTATCCGGCAAGAACGAGCTTTTGCAATATATGCCCCGGATTCAAAATTACATTCGGGAAGGGCTTAAAGACCCGGTGCTTAAACCTATGGCCGATTGGTTTGCGGACCAGAAAATCGATCTGGCGGCGCAGCAATTCGATCCCGATAAAATCCGCCCGTTTATTCGCGAAGGCGCGTTTTAAAGCTTTTATTTTCGCGTTCATTATGGTTATTTATCGCCGTAAACCAACGATTTAAAGGGTGATAATCATGTCCATTCTCGCAAGCCGTCTAAGCCGTATCAAACCCTCCGCCACACTCGCCGTGACTACCAAGGCAGCCGAGTTGAAAGCCGCGGGCCGCGATGTGATTGGTTTGGGAGCGGGGGAGCCGGATTTCGATACGCCTGAATATATCCGCAACGCCGGATGCGATGCCATCAATGGCGGCCAGACGAAATATACGAATGTGGACGGCACCCCTGCGCTGAAAGATGCGATTATCGCGAAATTCAAACGCGACAACAACCTGACCTATACCCGCGACCAGATTACGGTCGGCACGGGCGGGAAACAAGTTCTCTTCAATGCGCTGATGGCGACGCTCGATCAGGGCGATGAAGTGATTATTCCCGCGCCGTACTGGGTTTCCTATCCGGACATGGTTTTGATGGCGGATGGTACGCCGGTGTTCGTCGAATGCACCATCGAAAACAATTTCAAACTGACGGCGGCGCAGCTTGAGGCCGCTATTACACCTAAGACAAAATGGGTGATTTTGAATTCGCCATCGAATCC
>CBFGQF010000230.1:0-2107 GCA_965650865.1 uncultured Alphaproteobacteria bacterium
TGATCCGTATTGGTTTATGTGCGCAACGGCTTCTTTGTAATCACCCACGAACTTACAGCTGATTTTCTTATCAAGATATTCGGCAGACCAATCGGCTTCGGTCGCAGGCTTGATGCGTTTATCGATCTTGCAGGATAAATCATCGCCCATGATTTCAACGCCTTCATCGAGGAGCGTGCGAAGGATGTTTTCGACCAAATTCGCGCTGATATCCTTATCAAAAAGAAGCGATTCAGCGGCGCCGCAAATTCCCGTCCGGCGCAGCTTGGCGTTTTTCACAACATTCAATGCAATGTCGGGATTGGCGGAAGCATGAACATAGACATGGCAATTGCCATCGAGATGCGCAAAGACCGGCATCTTGGCCTCACGCATGACAAGGTCGGTGAGCGTTTTTCCGCCGCGCGGGATAAGAACGTCGATCACATCGCGGGCCGCGAGCATTTCTTCAACGAGCGCACGGTCTGTATCGGCGACAAAACAGACGCAATATTCGGATAGGCCGTTCTTACGCATGGCATCAACCACAATCTTATGAAGCGCCGCAGACGTATTGTGGCTATCCGATCCGCCGCGCAGGATGACGGCATTGCGGGATTTAAGGCAAAGCGCCGCCGCATCGATGGTGACGTTGGGGCGGGATTCGTAAATCATGCCGAGCACGCCGATGGGCACAGACACTTTTTGAATACGAAGGCCGTTGGGACGGGGCCAGCTTTCCAGAATTTCACCGACAGGATTGGACAGTTCGCGTATCTGCATAACGCTCTGGGCGAGCATGCGCAGACGCTCATCATTCAATGTCAGGCGATCTATCATGGCTGCAGGCAAATTTTTCTGTGCGGCCGCGGCAACGTCTTTCTGGTTTGCGGTCAGGATGACGCCTGATTTTACGACGAGAAGATCCGCAATGTCCTTTAAAACTTCGTTGATGATGCCGTCATTCGATTGCGCGAGCGCGAATTGTGCCTTCCGCGCCTTTTGTCCAAGCGCGGTAATAACACCATTCTCTTGTGCTGGTTCATTCACCATAACGTACTATAAGCGGGGAAGGGCCCGAATGAAAGCAAAAGTCTAAAACAAAACCCCGGTAGAACCGGGGTTTAATGAAGGGGGTCAGATGATTAATTCAGGTGTTTTGAAACCGACGCCACGGCCTGATCGATCAGGTTGCCGGATGTTTTGGCATCCATCGATTTCGTCACGATTTCGCGTGTCGCCTGCAGGGCGAGGGCGGCGGCGTGGTTTTGAATATCGGCCATCGCCTTTTCTTCCACGCGTTTTAAACGCTCAACCAGCTGCGCTTCGCGGCGGGCCATCGCTTCCTCTAGTTCGGCATCGGCCGATTGCTGGATTTGCAGGGCGCTTTGTTTCGCGGCGGCAACGATGCGATCGGCTTCCACCTGTGCGTCGCGCTGCTTATTCTGGATATCGGCGAGCAGGGCCTGCGCCTCATTGCGCAGCTTTTCCGCTGTATCGATTTCAGACGCAATCGAGGCAATTTTCGCATCGAGTTGCGATGTGATTTTCTTGCCTGCCACTTTCACCGCCAGAACGATGAAAAGCACGAAAGAAATCGCAACCCAGAAATTGGTATTGTGCAAAAGATCGTCCATTATGCGGCCTTTGCCTTTCCGGCGATGCTTTCGACAATCGCCTTGGCGTTTTGAACATCGGCAGACACGCCGGTGATTTTTTCGGCGGCCACAGATGCAACTTCCGCGGCAATCGCCGTCATGTCACCCATGGATTTTGCGCGGGCTTCGTCCATGCGGGTTTCTGCCGCAGCGATTTCGTTTTCGGATTTCTTGCGGAAGGCCTCGATACGGTCATTGGCTTTTTGCTTGGCATCCGCCTCGACGCCCTGAATGGCCGCCATGGCTTCGGCACGTGCCTTCTCCAGCCCTTTTTCATAGGCAACCCGAATTTCTTCGGATTGGGCGCGGAGTGCTTCTGCGGCATCGAGGTCGCCTTTGATCTTGCCTTCACGGTTCGCAATGACGGCGCCGATTTGTGGCAACGTCTTGCGTGAGAAGGTAAGATAGAGAACCGCGAATGTCAGCAGGAGCCAAAATATCTGGCTGGGATAGGTGCTCAGATTCAATTG
>CBFGQF010000231.1:0-2104 GCA_965650865.1 uncultured Alphaproteobacteria bacterium
GCACAATAAGGAGACCCTTCGCTGCGCTCAGGATGACAATTACGCTGACGACCGCCTCTCGGCGGCAGAAAACTTCTGCGACGAACTAAATGATTCCAGACTCTGGAAAATAAAAATCTCCTATCAAAAGCGCTGGACGCATCTCCGCCGGACACAACAATCCGTGAAAATCCAATGCGTTAAGCCGTGGCGTCGTTCCACAGGTCCGAAAACGCCGGCGGGCAAGGCCCACGCCGCCAGCAACCGATATGCTGGCTCTCCCCTCAAAATCGCCCTCGATCACAATGGACGGTTCCTGACCTTGCTCAACCGTTACATCACCTTGCGGAAAAAAGCCCCCGAACTGGCGAATCGGATGGTTCCGCACCTCAAAATCCTTGGCCTTGCCGCCACGGCGGGGCTTTTGGCAGCTTTACGAATTTCCTCGCAAAAAACCCCGTGAATCCTGTATATCTGCGCCCCATGAGCAATAACACCGCACCCAAAATTGGCATGATCTCCCTTGGCTGCCCCAAGGCCCTCGTGGATTCCGAACGCATCCTGACCAAACTAAAAACCCAAGGCTACGAAATGTCGGGCAATTACGATGACGCCGATGTCGTGATCGTGAACACGTGCGGCTTCCTCGATTCCGCCAAGGAAGAATCGTTGAACGCCATCGGCACGGCGATGAAAGAAAACGGCCGCGTGATCGTCACGGGCTGTATGGGTAAGAACCCGGAAGAAATCACCTCGCGCTTCCCGAATGTTTTGGCCGTCACCGGCGCGCATCAATATGAACAGGTGGTCAGCGCGGTGCATGATGCTGTCCCGCCAAAGCACGATCCGTTTATCGACCTCGTCCCTGAAGAGGGGCTGCGTCTGACACCGCGTCATTACGCGTATTTAAAAATATCCGAAGGCTGTAACAACCGTTGCACCTTCTGCATCATTCCATCCCTGCGCGGTGATCTCGTCTCCCGCCCGATCCATCACGTGATTGCAGAAGCCGAGAACCTCAAACGCGCGGGCGTGAAGGAAATCCTCGTCATCTCTCAAGACACTTCCGCCTACGGCATCGATCTGAAATATCAGGAATTCGGGTGGAAGGGTAAAAAATGGGCAACGAAGTTTCAGGATATGTGCGAAGCATTGGGTGAGCTCGGCATCTGGGTCCGCCTGCACTACGTCTATCCCTACCCGCACGTTGATAAAGTCATTCCGTTGATGGCGGAAGGTAAAATCCTGCCCTATATCGACATTCCGTTTCAGCACGCGCACCCCGAAGTTTTGAAGTTGATGAAGCGTCCCGCGCATCAGGAAAAAACGGTGGAGCGTATTAAAAACTGGCGCGCCATGTGCCCCGATCTTACGATCCGTTCCTCCTTCATCGTTGGCCACCCCGGCGAAACGGAAGAACATTTCCAGTATATGCTGGACTGGCTGAAAGAAGTGCAACTGGACCGCGTCGGCGCGTTCAAATACGAACCGGTCAAAGGCGCAGTCGCCAATGACATCGAACTGCAAGTGCCGGAAGATGTAAAAGAAGAACGCTATCAGCGTTTCATGGAAGTACAGCAGAAGATCAGTGCGGCGCGGCTGCAACGTAAAGTCGGCAAGACAATTGATGTGATCATCGATGAAATCGGTGAAGACGGCGGCGCGGATGCACGCTCGATGGGCGACGCTCCTGAAATCGATGGCAAGGTCTACCTGCGCGATGCCGGCCACCTGAAACAAGGCGACATCGCCCGCGTCCTCATCGAAGACGCGGACGATTATGATCTATACGGGGTTCCTGTCTCTAACTAACGGCAGAGTACGTTGCGGGTCGGGATATATTGCTGGCCCAGATAGCCGCCGCCAATGGCGCCGCCGACTGTGGCAAGGTCTTTACCACGGCCATCGCCGATCTGATTCCCGGCAAAACCGCCCGCCACCGCGCCTATTGCGGCGCCGACCACGTTGGCATCATCGCACGATGCCTGCGCTTGCTGCTGGGGTTGAGGCTGAGGTTTCGGGTCATCCCATACAATCTGCTCTTTTTTGGCAACGGGTTTGGCTTCCGGTTCATCCATGGCCTTCTGGGTAACAAAGGCCCCCGCGCCTGCTGCGACCAAAACCA
>CBFGQF010000232.1:0-2100 GCA_965650865.1 uncultured Alphaproteobacteria bacterium
TGATAGGCTATATCGGCGCCATTATTCATGCCATTCGCATTATCGTTCCTTTTGCAAACGGCGCCGCCGCTTGATAGTTCATTTTATCAAGAAAAGACCCCGCTGCGGGGGGCGAGCGGGGTCTATTTGACAATATCGATTTCGGAATCCACACGTAAATTGATGCTGTCGGGTAATCTAACGCGGTTTATCCATCTTGGTTCCCTCGCTGAAAGCAAAACATCCTCTTAAAATGACAGTAATAAGTTATAGAAAATGGTGAATTATTCCGGCTAAGGGGGCCGCCCGCATGGACAAAGGCGGGTGGGAAGGGCATAAAGGGCGCAGCATATGATTTAAGGAGTTTTTTATGCCCACTATTACCCGTAATCGCCAGACCAAAATTGTGGCCACATTGGGCCCTGCCTCCGGGAACCCGGAGATGATGCGCAAGTTGTTCGAAGCGGGTGTTGATGTGTTCCGCATGAACTTCTCGCATGGCACGCACGAAGCGCACCGTAAAAATCTGGAAACGGCGCGCATGCTGGAAAAGGAATACGGACGTCCTATCGGCATGCTCGCCGATCTGCAAGGGCCGAAAAACCGCATCGGTAAGTTCAAGAACGACCGGATTGAGTTTGAAGAAGGTCACAAGATCCGTTTCGATCTGGACGAAACGCTAGGTGATGAAAACCGTGTTTATCTCCCGCACCCGGAAGTCATTCAATGCATGAGACCTGGTTCCGAAATCCTGCTCGATGACGGGAAGGTCAAGGTCAAGATTTTGGAACAGGGCAAAGACTATCTGCTGGGGGAAGTTATTTCTGGTTCCAAGCTTTCAAACAACAAAGGATTTAACATTCCGGGTGTCATCATTCCGGTGCCGGCGCTGACCGATAAAGACCGGATCGACCTCGATGCCGCCCTTGAAATGGGCGCAGACTGGATTGCGCAATCCTTTGTGCAGACGGCGGCGGATGTTGCCGAAACCAAAAAGATTATCAATGGCCGCGCTGCCCTGATGGCGAAAATAGAAAAACCATCGGCGCTTCAATATTTCACCGAAATTCTCGAACATTGTGACGGCATCATGCTGGCCCGCGGCGATCTTGGCGTGGAAATTCCCCCCGAAGATGTGCCATCCGTGCAAAAACGCATTGTGCGCCAGACGCGCAATGCCGGAAAACCCATTATCGTGGCAACCCAGATGCTCGAATCGATGATCGAGGCCGCCCGCCCGACACGCGCGGAAGCTTCCGATGTGGCAACGGCTGTCTATGACGGCACGGATGCCGTGATGCTGTCCGCCGAAACCGCCGCCGGGAAATATCCGGTTGAATCCGTATCCATCATGGACCGGATCTGTCATTCGACGGAAAACGATGAAACCTATCGCGGGATCATCCGTGCCAGCCATCCGCAAACGGAAATGGATGCATCCGATTCCATTACCGTGGCGGCCGTCCATGTTGCGCGGGACATCCATGCGGTGTGTATCGCGAATTACACATCCTCCGGCGGCACAACGACCCGCACGGCGCGTCAACGCCCCGAAGTGCCAATTCTCTCGCTCACCCAAAATCTGCCGACGTCGCGTAAGCTTACCTTGTCTTATGGCGTTCACCCTGTGCACATGCCGGTCATCAATTCGTTTGCCGAAACGGTGGAATGGGCGACGAAACTGGCAAAGGAAAAGGGGCTCGCCAAATCCGGTGAACGGATTGTCCTGACAGCGGGTGTTCCGTTTGGCCAACCGGGTTCGACCAACGTCCTGCGGATTGCTACGGTGGAGTAGGATGGAAAAAACATCGCCCCCGCTTGTTCAGGAAGTTTACGCGCTTTTGGGGCATAACCGCCCCAGCCACCGCCTCAGAATCAAGGAAATATTCGGACAGGAAAATGGGCCGGCCATCGTGGGTGAGGGCACGCAGGACATCCTGTCCAATTGGATCGATGGCGATTGGATGGATGAAGGGCAAATTTTTTATACGGGCCGTATGTTAGCCGGGATAAAAGACCAGCCACAGCTAAGCGACACATTTTCTGTATGGGTTCAACCTTTGATATTCAAAGGTGAAAAGGCTCGAAAGGTCGTCGCGGCCTTTATGGATGGCGTAGGTT
>CBFGQF010000233.1:0-2005 GCA_965650865.1 uncultured Alphaproteobacteria bacterium
GGCGGTGATGTCGTTAAAAAGATTATCTCTTCGCTGGAAGACCTGATGAAGAAGGCCGGCATCAATGCCGAAGTAACCGGACGGGAAAAGACCCGTTATTCCATCTGGAAAAAGATGCAGCGCAAGAACGTGGCGTTTGAACAGCTTTCCGATATCATGGCATTTCGGATTGTTGTTGACGATGTGGCAGAATGTTATCACGCACTGGGTATCATCCATTCCGAATTTTCCGTGGTGCCGGGACGGTTCAAGGATTTTATTTCCACGCCCAAACCGAACGGATACCGCTCTATCCATACGACCGTCATAGGCCCAGAAAATCAGCGTATTGAAATTCAGATACGCACGGAAGAGATGCATCAGGAAGCCGATCTAGGGGTGGCTGCGCATTGGTCTTACAAGGCCGGACAGACCAAGGCCGATATCAAGGATGCGACCAAATTCCGCTGGCTTCGTGAACTGCTGGAAATCATGGAACAGGATTCGCGCCCGGAAGATTTCCTTGAAAACACCAAGCTGGAATTGTTTCAGGATCAGGTCTATGTGTTCTCGCCAAAAGGCGATCTCATGGAATTGCCGCAAGGATCGACACCTGTTGACTTTGCCTATGCTGTTCACTCTGATGTCGGCGATAAATGCGTGGGTGCAAAGATAAACGGCCGCATTGCGCCTTTGAACACCAAGCTTGCGAATGGTGATCAGGTAGAGATCATCACCTCGAAAACGCAGACGCCTTCGCCGACATGGGAACGGTTTGTTGTAACCGGCAAGGCGCGCTCACACATCCGCCGCTATATCAAGATGCAGCAGCGCACCGAATACATCACGCTCGGTCAGGCGATGCTGAAAAAAATATTTCAGCAGGAAGGATACGATTACACAGACAAAGCCGTGGCTGGGATCGTTCCACAAATGCGGGTCGAGAGTATTGACGATATTTTTGCCAATGTCGGCTCCGGTCATTTTGTCGCGAAAGAAGTGTTCCGGATGATCTTTCCGGCGCATAAGACAGAGGCTGCATCGGCCAATCTGCAAAATGATCCTGAAAAAGTATCCTTCGCCAAACGCGATGAGAGCGGTAAGCCGATGCCGATCAAGGGGCTTATCCCCGGCATGGCCGTACATTTCGCCCGTTGTTGCCATCCGCTGCCTGGCGACCGGATTGTGGGGATTGTAACAACCGGCAAGGGTGTGACCATTCACACGATCGATTGTGAAACGCTGGAAACCTTTGCCGACACGCCCGAACGCTGGATCGATGTATCATGGGGCGAAGGGCCGGATTCACCAGAGGCCCATGTAGGACGATTGGAAGTCACCATCAGCAACGAACCCGGTGCGCTGGCCGCCCTGACGACCGTTATCGGTAAAAACGGCGGGAATATCACAAACCTGAAAATCACCAACCGAAGCCTGGATTTCTGGGACATGCTTCTTGATGTTTACGTCAACGATACCCGGCACTTAAGCAACATTATCGCGGCCCTGCGGGCGACGCCGCAAATCGCCACAGTTGACCGGGCAAGGGGCCGCTAACAGTTGCCGGAAGCGGCGGGAACAGCTATATCCTCACCATGTTATTTCAACGCCGTGACAAAGAATTATTCTGGAACAAGACCCGCAATCTGCTTTGGCCCCGTATGGGATGGCGGCGCGTCTATTATTACTGGAAGCACAGGACCATCCGCATTCCTGCCGGTGAATACGCCATCGCCATGGGATTATATCTTGGTTGCGCTGTTTCATGGACTCCGACGTTCGGCACGCATTTGTTGCAATGTCTTTTCTTTTGCTGGCTCTTCCGTGCGAATTTCTTTGCGGCCTTTATCGGCTCCGCCTTTGGCAATTTCTGGACAACACCATTCCTGATGTTCGCGTCCTATCAGGTAGGTCACTTCACCCTCGATATATTTGGCGCCGACCGCCTTATCGCCGATAATATGGGCGCGATGGTGCTCAATCTTTTCGTCGATCTTGACTGGGAAGATGTGAAGGCTCTTTTTGC
>CBFGQF010000234.1:0-1962 GCA_965650865.1 uncultured Alphaproteobacteria bacterium
AAATAGCGTCACTGGTCCTAAAAACATCCATGCTTTCGCGGCGCCATTTGCCGTAGGCAAGGACACAAATCAACCCGCCGATGCCTGACCCGGTCCATAGCCATATATTGACGACGATGGGGTCATACGTCTGGCTGTAATACCGCAGCCCCAGAACATAAAAAGAAATCATCAGTGACGAGAGCGCCATAAGCCCAAACGGCTTAGAATCGAGGCGGGAGTGATGATAATCCCAACTGATCGCAACAGAAGATATTATGAGCAAAAGCGCACCAATAACTTGTTGCGCCGTTGCCGTTTCACCCAAAAAGAACCAACCCAGAAAGAACACAAAGACCGGAATAAGTTTATAGATGGGCAATACATTGCTGGCATTGCTGCACTGTATGGCAAAAATATAGGGAATGAAGGCAAGGCTTAACCAAAACCCCATAGCGGCCATAACCAACCCATCCGTCCACACCACAATGCGGGCAGCCTCATTGAAGCCATGCCCCAAAAGCGCCGGAATGATTTCAAAGGATGTGGACAGCAAAATTAACAAAGCACCACTTTTTGCAAAATGGTGCTTCGCCATATATTCATCGGCTATGTTGTTAAGAGCCCACAAGAAGGGCGGAAGAGAGGCAATAAGGATCCACATAATTGGTTATTGCCGTCTCTTTATCTGGATTAAACCCGCAGGGGCATCAAGACATAGAGCGCGGAGGAATCGCCTGCATCCTGGATGATCGTCGGGCTGGCCGCGTCGGCCAGTGTCAGACGGCAGCCATCGCCTTCAATCTGCGATGTGATATCCAGCAGATATTTGGCGTTGAAGCCGATCTCCATGTTGTCGTTTCCATTCACTTCGAGGTCTTCGGTCGCGGAACCGGCCTCGGGCGAATTCGCCGACAACGTCATCGTCTTGCCGTTCAAAGTAATTTTCACGGCGCGGGATTTACCATCGGAAATCGTGGAAACGCGGTCGATGGCCTGAGAGAAAATCTTCGGGTTCACTTCGACAATTTTGTCATTGTTCTTTGGAATAACGCGCTGATAATCCGGGAACGTGCCGTCGATCAGTTTTGATGTCAGGACGATATGGTCGAAATCAAAACGGATCTTGCTTTCGGACAGGCTGATCTTGATCGCATCGCCAGCTTCATCAACCAGCTTACGCAATTCACCAACGGCCTTGCGCGGGATAATAATACCCGGCATATCGGCTGCCCCTTCGGGCAAGGGCATTTCAAACAGTGCAAGGCGGTGTCCGTCCGTCGCTACGGCGCGCAGCAACGCAACACCATCGCGGTCCGCCGCATGCAGATAAATACCGTTCAGGTAATAACGCGTTTCTTCCGTCGACATCGCGAATTTTGTACGATCAATCAGGTTGCGCAGTTCGCCGGCAGGAAGGGCAAATGTCGTTGGCAATGACCCTTGGCTCAATTCCGGGAAATCGGCAACAGGCAGGCAGGCAAGTTTAAAGTTTGAACGGCCTGCCTTCACTGTCATCTGGTTTCCAGTCTGGTCGAGCTCAAGCGTTACGGAGGAATCTTCCGGCAGCTTCTTTACGATATCGAACAGCGTGCTGGCCGGAGCCGTTGTTGCACCGGAACGCTCGACATTCGCTGCGACTGTTTCATTGATTTCCAGGTCCATATCAGTGGTTGAAAGGCTCAACTCGCCATCCTCTGCACGGAGCAAAACATTCGACAAAATGGGAATAGTCGTCCGGCGCTCGACGGCGCTTTGGACGTGGTTCAGGGCTCTCATCAGCGCGGCGCGATCAATGGTGATTTTCATGGGCAGCCTTCCAGCTTTCTTGGCGATTAACTTTACGTAGTATGGTTTTGAATGATTCGACTATAGCGTGGCGGCCTAAGCGGAACAAGGGATTTCCCGTGTTTTCCCCGCAAAGCTTGCGCCGCTTTGCGATATGGATTAGCCTCCCCGAACCATGGCGAAAACTATTGTCAT
>CBFGQF010000235.1:0-1863 GCA_965650865.1 uncultured Alphaproteobacteria bacterium
AATTCGATGCGCAGACACTTCATACCGAAATCATGCGTCTCTTCAACATCAACCTGCCGGTGGAAGACTGGGTCAAGGAAGACGGCATCGACGCGGAAATCATTCTGGAACGGGTTCACAAGGCCGCCGAAGACCTGATGAACCGCAAGCTCGAAATTGCGGGCCGCGAACCGTTCCGCCGCATGGCCAAGACCTTTATCCTGCAAAGCCTCGACCAGCACTGGAAAGAACATCTTCTTGGCCTTGACCATCTTCGCACAGGTATCAACCTGCGCGCGTTCGGACAGCGTGACCCGCTGAATGAATACAAGGCCGAAGCCTTTGCGATGTTCCAGAACATGATGAACAACCTGCGCGAGGCCGTCACTCAAACCCTCGCCTATGTTGAAATCAATGTCAGTCCCGAAGTACTGGCGGCCCTGCAAAAACAGGCGGAAGAAGAGGCAAAGGCGATTGCAACACAAGAAGGCCGTTCCGATCCTGCATTGATGGGTCTTGGCGAAATGGCAAACAATCAGCCACAACGCAGCGGCCCGACCGTCGTCCCCTACAAAAAGACGGCGTTTGATCAGAACGACCCCGCCACATGGGGCGACACGCAGCGTAACGCCCCCTGCCCTTGCGGATCGGGCAAGAAATACAAACACTGCCACGGCGCTGTTTAAAATTTAAAGGGGCCTGAATGGCCCCTTTTTTATTCCTGATAATTACCGGTGGCGGATTTCGGCTTGCGCGGATCCCCGCTAAAGGAATTGGCCCTTTTTTGTTTCTTTGTTTTCCTTGCCGGCACGGCAGTGTCTTTATAATCACCATTATAATGATATGAATGGTTATTGCCGCGTTTTATTTTCACCTGATCATACGGCATGATGAATTTGGGCTTTGCATTTAAGTTGCCAATATATCTTGCGGCGTCATCGCCGTTGAAAGTCGGCGGAGAAGATTTGCCCGCATGGGCATTCGGCAGGAACGCAAACAATGCGAAGCAAAATAAAAACTTTTTCATCCCGATCCTTAATTACGGTATTTTTTGATCAGCTTCTGCCGCGCTTCATTCGCATCATCGACACAGCGGCGATATTTGCGCTCGCCCAAACCCGAACATGCCGAAAGGATATCCTGATTCTGCCGCTGGTTGTAATTAAAGGTTCGGGGCGGTAATCCGCGGCCGATATAGAGACGGTCATCGCCATTGTAGATGTAATAATTTTCATTCAGGTCACGCTTCATCTCTTCGAAATGACGGCGTGATTTTTGAAGTTCGCGCTCGGTTATTTTACGCCCGCCGATATACAAACCGTCTTGCGCCATAACATCAGGCGAAAAAACGCAAAGCATGATCAGGATAAAAATGAAATTCTTCACAGCGAGGCCTCCACAATAGATTCTACGTCATCGAGGTTAACATCCTTCGATGCAAAGGCCTGCCCGATACCGCGAACAAGGATGAATGTGATACGTCCTGCCATCGCTTTTTTGTCGTGCGCCATGAGGGCGACAATATCCTTCGCGTTATCGCTGAGTTTCGGATTGATCTGCCTGATCTCGGTCTTCAATCCGCAGGCCGATAAATGTTTCTCCATGCGCGTGGCATCTTGCCCGGGGCATAGTCCCATTTTCACGCACAACCGGAACGCCAGCACCATGCCGATGCTCACCGCCTCTCCATGCAACAGGCGCCCGTCATATCCGGCACTGGCCTCCAGCGCATGGGCGAAAGTATGGCCGAGGTTGAGCAGCGCGCGATTGCCGCCTTGTTGCTCACGCTCGTCATCGCCCACAATCGCGGCCTTGGCGGCACAGCTTTTTTCAATGGCATGGATCAGTTGTTCTGGTTTCAGCGCGAGGACATGCCTGCCATTT
>CBFGQF010000236.1:0-1847 GCA_965650865.1 uncultured Alphaproteobacteria bacterium
GAACGGCGCATGCCCCTCTCGCACATTGGCGGGCTGCTCACCGGTTACATGGGCAATCCGGATATCGCTTCTGTCATTCTAGAAACAGCCGAAAAATTATCGCCGGAAGCGATATGGCTTTGCGACCCCGTGATGGGTGATGTAGGGCGCGGCATGTTCGTCCCCGAAACCATTCAAACGCTTTTTAAAACGCAAGTGGTGCAAAAGGCGCGGATTATCACGCCAAATCAATATGAGCTGGAATTTCTAACGGGCCATACGGTGGAAACGCTTGATGATGCGCGCGAAGCGTGCCGCGCAGCGCATGCGATGGGCCCGGAAATTGTTTTGCTCACATCCCTGATCCACGATCAAACCAAAGACAATGAAATCCAGATGCTGGCGTCCCACAAGGATGGATCGCAATTTATCGTGACCACGCCCAGACTGCCATTGGACCCCGCCCCGAACGGCGCGGGCGATTGCACGGCAGCGTTGTTCCTTGCGCATAATTTGAATGGTGAAAACCTCGATAATGCCCTCGCCAAAACGGCGGGCAGCATCTACGCGGTGTTTGAAGAAACGATGAAGGCAGGCACACGCGAACTGGCTATTATAGGGGCGCAGGATTCATTCCCCGCGCCAAAACCTATCCCCACCCTGTCATTCTGAGCGCAGCGAAGGATCCCATGAGATCCTTCGGCCTTGCGGCCTCAGGATGACAATAAGGGGAAATTAAGCCGCGGCCTTCTTCATATGTTTTTGAATAAGCACTTCCGCGATTTGAACGGCATTCAGCGCCGCGCCTTTGCGGAGGTTATCGGCCACGCACCAGAAATTAAGGCCATGCGGAACAGTCTTGTCAGGACGAACACGGGAGACAAACACATCGTCTTCACCAGCGATTTCCGCAGGCGTCACGTAGCCCAGATCAGAATCAAGATCAATGACAGACACGCCCGGCGCCTTTACCCATGCCTTCATCGCGTCTTTGGCAGAAAGCGCACTCTCGAATTCGACATTGACCATTTCGGAGTGACCGATGAACACGGGCACGCGCACGCAGTTTGCGCAGACCTGAATGGACGGGTCGAGAATCTTTTGCGTTTCCACGACCATTTTCCATTCTTCTTTGGTCATGTCGCCTTCGTCTTCCAGAAACTTGTCGATTTGCGGAATAACGTTGAACGAAATCTGCTTCGGGAAAATTTCAGGATTGGCCGCATCATTCATATAGAAATGACGCGTCTGGTTAAAGAGTTCATCCATCGCGGCCTTACCGCCGCCGGAGACCGATTGATACGTGCTCACAACCACGCGTTTGATTTTTGCGATATCGTGTAATGGTTTCAGGGCGACAACCATTTGAATGGTGGAGCAATTCGGGTTCGCGATGATGCCTTTTTTCGTGTGGCCAGAGATCGCATCGGGATTGACTTCGGGCACGACGAGCGGCACATCCGGGTCCATGCGGAAATGACTGGTGTTATCAATCACCACCGCTCCGGCCTTTGCGGCGATGGGCGCAAATTCCGCAGACACTTTCGCGCCGGGGGACGACAGGACGATATCAACGCCTTGGAAATCGAATTTGGCCAAGTCCTGTACCGTAATGTCGTCGTCGCCGAAGGAGACTTCCTTCCCTGCCGATTTGGCCGAGGCCAGAGCCACGACATCACTGACCGGAAACTGCCGGTCATGCAGGATATTCAGAATTTCATGGCCGACATTCCCTGTCGCGCCGACAACAGCCACTTTATACGCCATTTCGCGCCCTCTTAATTCGCTTTTCGGTTATATCTTATGTGATATGATGGAGGGCGTTCAAACTCAAGGACTTTCTTGCCCCTTTCCATGGACTATGCTGC
>CBFGQF010000237.1:0-1810 GCA_965650865.1 uncultured Alphaproteobacteria bacterium
GGCAGCAATAATTTCGCCTTGCGCGTGGTGCCGCCTGATAGCGGCGAAGAATGGGCATCGCCATGGGTGGCTTTGCAGACATCAGGCCCAGCGAAGACCCAGGAATTTATCGCCGATTGGTCGGCGCTCGCAGCCGCATACAAGGAAGGCAACGCCGCCGTTTTCAACGAAACGATAGACCGGTTGGCACAGGCCTATGCGCCCTATACCTCCCCTGCCAGAACAAATCTGGAAGCCTTTTATAACGGCGCACATCCGGTCGGGGTTTCCATGACAGGCTATCTGCTCGCCTTTCTTGCCTTTGCTGGTTTTGCGCTTTCGGGGAAAGCCTCGCTGCGCCTGACGGCCCTTGGTCTTTTGTCCTTCTCTGCCCTTCTTCATGTTGCCGCGATTGCCGCGCGGGTCTATATCCTCTCCCGCCCGCCGGTAGGAACACTTTATGAATCCATCCTCTTTGTTGCCGCCATTGTGGTGATCGGCGCGCTTATAATCGAATACAAACGAAGGGACGGCCATGGCATTCTGGCCGGATCGCTTTGCGGGGCCTTCCTCTTGTTCATATCCGAGGCCTTCGCGGGTGAAGACACGATGCATATGCTAATCGCCGTGCTCAACACCAACTTCTGGCTGGCGACCCATGTGCTTTGCATCACGATCGGATACGGGATTTGCCTGATGACCTCTGCGCTCGCCCACATCCATATGGCAAAAGGGGCGGTGACATCACAAAAAACCAATCTGATGACCGCGATCAAAACAACCGGGTTGATGGCGCTTTTGTTCACCGCCGTCGGCACGATCCTTGGCGGCATCTGGGCGGACCAGTCATGGGGGCGCTTCTGGGGATGGGACCCGAAAGAAAACGGGGCGCTGCTCATCGTCCTCTGGCTGGCATGGGCCTATCACGGCCATCTCTCGGGACATCTAAAAGGAACGGCCTTCACGGCCGTAATGGCCGCACTGTCGGTCATTGTGGCTCTTGCATGGTTCGGGGTTAATTTGTTGAATGTCGGGCTTCATTCCTATGGATTTATCACCGGCGTCGCCGCGGCCCTCTTCGCCTTCTGCGCCATTGAATTCATCGCCATAGGCTATCTGTGGTGGCGTATTGAAAAAAGGGCGCAGGCATGAAAAAGAATTTTTTGATCCTCGCCGCCCTGATGACGGCCACGGCCATCTATACAGTCGTTGAAACCCGTTATGCCTCACCGGAAAAGCAAACGCACGAATCCGCAGGGGCCGCCGTTATCGGCAAGGCAACAGCTTTCACCTATAAGGATATAACCGGCAAGCTCAGGACTTCAGACGAATTTCAAGGGAAACCGATCGTCCTGAATTTCTGGGCATCCTGGTGCGCGCCTTGTATTATTGAGTTTCCACAGATGGTCAAACTGGCCGCCGCCGAGGCGGACACAATCTTCCTGTTTCTGTCCTGGGATGAAAAGGGCGATGACGCCAAACGATTTTTACAAAAGTATGGGAAAAATCTCCCGGACAATGTTGTCATCGGATTCGATAACGACCGGAGTATTGGTGCAGATTATGGCACGCGGCAAATTCCCGAAACTTATTTGGTCGATGCAATGGGCCAGATACGCGGCAAAGTGATCGGTGCGGATGTCGATTGGACAGGACCTGTGATACGCAGGAAAGTATCTCTCCTCAACCAGCCTTGATTTATTTGACCGCGAGGCGCTCCGGCCGTTGCTCCGGGATGACTTCCACACTGCATGTCTGGCCGTTCGCCTGCAACACTTTACATTTGTTATAAGCATCGCTCATAGCAGCCGCGCGGGGATGGGCGGCGGCG
>CBFGQF010000238.1:0-1730 GCA_965650865.1 uncultured Alphaproteobacteria bacterium
GTTTTTGTCCGCCGTTCCAGTTTTACCACCAACGTTGTATCCCGGGACTTCGGCCTTACCGCCCGTGCCATCGGTCACGACTAGGCGCATCAGTTGACGCATGCGGTGCGCGGTTTGTTCCGATACAACACGCACGCTGTTCTTACCCTGATTGGATATCGCCTTATCCTTGACCAAGGTCGGCGTCACGAGTATGCCGCCATTCATAATCGAGGCGGAAGCCGAAACCAGTTGCAAAGGCGATACGGCAAGGCCATGACCAAAAGATGCGGTCATCGTATGTACTTCACGCCATGGTGCCGGCACCAATGGTGCGCCGACTTCGGGAATTTCGATCGATGGTTTTTTAAAAAGTCCCAGATCGGCCAGAAAGTTTTTGAAATCATCCGTCCCCACCATCTGCGCCATCTGAACAGAGCCAATGTTGGATGAATGCATGAACACTTCGGGCAGCGTCATAATGCGTTTTTGGGCATGGTAATCGCTGATTTTAAAACGGCCAATCTTGATTGATTCGCGCGCGTCGAATTCCTGCGCCATGCTGGTGTTCTGGTCCTCAATCACCGCTGCCGTGGTAAAAACTTTGAAGGTCGATCCCGGTTCGAACACGCCCAGGGACAGGCGATTGAACAACGCATCTTTCTTTTTTACGTCAACGTTCTGCGGGTCAAAGTCCGGCAGGGACACAGCAGCCAGAATCTCGCCGGTATTAACATCCATCACCATGCCTGTGGCCGCAATCCCGCTGTATTTTTTCATGGCGTCATATGTCTCGCGGCGCAGGGCGTGCTGGATACGCACATCGATCGTCGTCATCAACGGTTCGGATTTCGAAGAAAGAAGCTTATCAAAGCCGGCCTCAAGACCGCCCAGACCTCGATTGTCTATGCCCGTATAACCGACAACGTGCGCGGCCAAATTACCTTGTGGGTATATCCGGCGCTCCTCTTCTTTAAAGCCCAGCCCCGGATAACCGAGATAGAGAATTTTATGCTGATCATCCGGGGTCATATTCCTTTTGATCCAGACAAACCGTTTATCGCTTTGCAATTTTTGCAATGTATCGCCATAGGAGAGCTCTGGAAAAATCTTGACGAGGTCCTTTGCAACAACCGCAGGATCACGAATGAATTTCGGATCGGCATAAAGCGAGGCCGTTTTTAAAGAACGTGCCAGAATAACGCCGTTCCTATCCAGAATATCTGCACGGTATGCGGTCTTTTCTTCTTCCGGTTCACGCGCCTCGATCATCGAAACCGCGTCTTCCTTCTTCATTTCCCCACGAATCAAACTGAGATCGATCACGCGGATCGCCACGACGATGTAACAAATCACAAAAATGGCGCTCAGAAGCACAATCCGGCCACGCGCAAGATCAAGGGCCGAACGTTTTTGCCCTGTGAAATGAATGGACGTGCGGGAAAACAGGCTCATTACTGCGCAGCCTCCTGCCGGTTCAATTTTTCAATCAACTGATAGAAGGTTTCCTTTTCCGCAGCGGAAGGAACAACCGTCTTCGCCTTCTGTGGAATGGATTCGGCCGCCGTTTTTTGTGCCGGCGCGGGGTTCATGGAAATTTCATGGATAATCGCGCCGTCCTCTTCCATCATCGGCATCATGGCGGGCGCTACAGGCTCTGGAATTTGATCAACCGCCGTTACAACTTCCTTCGCTGAAGGTAGCTTCATACCAAGCTCTTGCTTCGCCAGATCTTCAAGCCGCTGCGGGCG
>CBFGQF010000239.1:0-1712 GCA_965650865.1 uncultured Alphaproteobacteria bacterium
ACATACCGGTATCAAACCACTCCTAATTTCCGGTGTGTCCAAGCAAGGCGTCAGCGAGGCCCTCTTCGCGCTGAACACGATTATTCAGGAAACGCGCGGGGAAGAACGTGCCGCCGAGGAAGCCGAAGAATACGATGACGGGGAAGAACCTTCCTATGATCCGGCCGATTAACGGACAAACAACCTGTTTCGTCCCTTGCCGCCTTCAAGACTGATATCCTTTTCTTTCAAACCTGTGGCGAGCACGAGATCAAGCAATTCCTTCTTCCGTGCATCATCGCCCTCGATCTCAATCATCAGTGATTTGATTGTTGAGAATGTCCGGGTCCCGCCGCGAAGGATAATATGCTCTAGGCCGTCGACGTCGAGCTTTACATGGTCCGGAATAGACAGATTGAAAATTTGCACGTAGTCGTCAATGGAAAAAACCGGAACGGCCTGGCGGAAAGAACCGCTATGTTCGCGTGTCAGGCTGGCGCCGTCCTCTTGGGCCAAATTATTGCCCGCCTGCCCGACTTCGGAATCGCCGCAGACCAGATGACCGATTTCGGTTTTCCGGGCAAAGGCCACACAGAAACATTGCGCATGGGCATCGAGTTTGTTCAAAACCATGTGTTCAATCAAAATGCCGAAATTCAAACCATTCGGCTCGAACGCCAGAATGGTCAAATCTTTGCGCTGGGCGGCATACATTGTGAATAGGCCGATATTGGCCCCGATATCCCAAAAGGTTTCGCCGGCCTTAAAGCTGTCGATCCACGCCAGCATTTCCGGCTCGTCCGTCTGGAATCCGCTGACGGCGGCGGCGATGTTCTTGCCGCGGTGGGACAGGATTTTCAGCGGGCCATATTTTGTGTCGACGCGATCGCTTAGATCCTTTTGTATTTTTGAAATCAGGCCGGATTTGGTTTTGAACCGCACCCGCTCTGCCATCGGCATCGTGACGGCGTTCGTTGTATAATACAAAAGCGATGTAATTTTGCGGCTCATGGCTCAAGGTCTCTCTATATGCTGTCATCCCGGAAAGCGCGAAGCGTTTATCCGGGATCTTATAATTGGTCCGATAGGTCCAGCCAGTCGGGATTATTCTGCTCAATCAGTTCTTTTTTCAACGTTCTGTGCCATTTTTTCAATCTTTTCCTTAAAATTGTCCCTATTTAAGATCGTCATTGCGAGCGTAGCGAAGCAATCCAAGCGATGTATGGATTGCTTCGTCGGCTTTGCCTCCTCGCAATGACGTGCTATGACATATTCTATGAATGTGCCAAATATCGTTATAAACGCCAATTTGATCGTTGTGAAAATCGGCTCCGCCCTTCTGGTGGATGGCGAAAAAGGCGTACGGCAGGCATGGCTTGCGGCACTGGCCGAAGATATTATGGCGCTGCGGGCGAATGGCAAATCCATCGTTATTGTCAGTTCGGGCGCCATTGGCCTTGGCCGCAGGGCGATGGACATTGATTTGAAGACCCCCTCTTCGACCATTCCTCTGGAACGGAAACAGGCCGCCGCCGCCGTGGGGCAAATCGCCCTGATGCAGGCCTATATCAATGTTTTCGGGATGCATGCTGTAACGGTCGCGCAGGTGCTTCTTACGCCGAAAGACACCGAAAACCGCCGCAGCCATCTGAATGCGCGCGCCACTATCCACGCATTGTTGGCACAAGGCATCATCCCCGTTATCAATGAAAATGATACGGTATCAACATCCG
>CBFGQF010000240.1:0-1709 GCA_965650865.1 uncultured Alphaproteobacteria bacterium
GGGCCCTGGAAAACCAGCGCGGAGTATAGCTGAACCAGTGAGGCACCCGCTTTGATTTTCTCATACGCATCATCGGCATCGCAAATGCCGCCCGCGCCGATCAACGGCATTTTGCCTTCCGTCAATTGATAGAAACGGCGCAACACATCGGTTGATTTTTGTGTGAGCGGCCTGCCTGACAATCCTCCGGCTTCACCATGGAATCCTGCGGGAAGATAATCGGGGCGGTCGAGCGTGGTGTTGGTCAGGATAAGCCCATCCACCTTTGCTTCCAGAACCGTTTTGGCGATTTCTTCCATCTGCGCCTCTTTCAAATCCGGCGCGAGCTTGACGAGGAGGGGCGGCGGGTCGCCAACACAGGAACGGGCGCGTTCTTCCATGATTTTTTCGAGCAGTGGCAAAAGATTTTCACGGTCTTGCAGATTGCGCAGGCCCGGCGTGTTTGGCGATGAAATGTTCACCGTGAGGTAATCGGCATAGGGGCCGAGGTTCTTGACGAGCAGGCAATAATCGCGCGCGGGGTCTTCCACGCCCTTGTTCATGCCGATATTGATGCCGATGATTCCGGCGGGGCGCGGACGGGATTCAAAAAACTTTTCGATGTTGGCGCGGAAGGCCGTCATGCCTTCGTTCGGAAAGCCCATGCGGTTGATGACGGCTTCGTTTTCGGTGTCGCGGAACACGCGGGGACGCGGGTTGCCGTCCTGCGGCTTTGGTGTCACTGTGCCAACCTCGACAAATCCAAAGCCGAGTTTGAGCATCGGCCCCACGACTTCCGCATTTTTATCAAACCCCGCGGCAAGGCCGACAGGGTTCGGGAAGACGCGGTTCCAGAGCGTTGTTTTGAGCAGGGGATCGGCGATGCGCGAAGGGCAGGGCATTGCGCCGGTCTTGAGCGCGCGGAGCGTGAGCTTATGCGCATCTTCCGGATCCATCCGGTGGAGCACTTGTTTGGCGAGGTTGAACAGCATGCGGGACATGGCTTTAACGAATGTGCTGGAAACCAACCTTCAGGTAGTTCCATCCGGTGATGACGGTGATAATGGCGGCGAGGGTCAGGCCGATTTGCCCGATAAGGAGCGTGTGTGGCACGATAGGGTCGCCGTAGTTGCCCGCGATGAGAAAACCAAGCGCGATCATCTGCACTGTTGTCTTCCATTTTGCGAGTTTGGAAACGGGCACCTGAATATTCTGCGGCCCCAAGAATTCACGCAGGCCCGATATCAGGAATTCACGCATGAAGATGATAAGGGCGGGGATGATCCACAAATCCGGCAGGCGATCTATGCCAACGAGGACGAGGATCACGCAGGCCACAAAGATTTTGTCAGAGATAGGATCGAGGAACGTTCCGAATTTAGAGGTGCCGCCATATTTGCGTGCCAAATAACCATCAAAGAAATCCGTCACGGCGCAGAAGGTGTAAATCCATACGGCGCTCCATACGGCCCAGCTTTCATCCACCATCATAAGGCCGAGCAAAAACGGCAATAGCAGGATGCGGGAAATGGTCAGAATATTGGGTAGTTGCTGGAGCATGGAGGGAATATACAGTTAACCCGTTGTATTGAAAAGCCATTGAGATGTGTCTTTCCCCAAAATTTGCATAATTTTAAGCGGCTGTGGTACCGAATAAATAGTTTTAAATAGGGGAAATATTGCATGCACGCCGAGAACTTCAAATTGTCTAATGGGCTGGATGTTGTTTA
>CBFGQF010000241.1:0-1587 GCA_965650865.1 uncultured Alphaproteobacteria bacterium
AAGAAATCATCATTCCCTTTGAAATTACGATAATATTTGCTTTTTAACATATCAATATCCACCCTTGTGAGTTGGTTTTCCATTTATTGAGATATTTTCCCATTCCGATTTTGGAGAAGCTTTGTAATCCCAATGGGGGTTATGATGTTTGCTTTCTATAGCATATCTCCATTCTCCACCGTTTTCATCATATAGGCTTTTTTCACCTCTAAGTCTCGGCTTCTGTCTCGATGGAAGACCTTCCTTAAGATTAGAAGAAGTTGGTGGCTTAGGCCATGTCCGCGTATCGTCTAATTTAACTTTGGATGAATCGGGTATGCGATTTAGCTGCGAACCTGTGAGTCGCAACAAATTCCACACACTCCTAGCTTTTAATGCAGGCATCAAAAGCAATTCCGGATAAACGGGGTTTAACCCGGGCTCTATAGGCTCTGCCCAACAGCGGCAATTATAATCCTCGCCGGGGTCGGGTGAATCGCTCCAATCCCGCACCATGTAATTATAGGCGGCATGGGCACCGCGCACTTTATCGTCGCCAACCGTCCGCCAAATATATTGGCCATCCGGCACCCTGGCGATTTCGCGGTTGAGCGCAGCAATCGTTTCATCGTCCGGTTTTGCTGCGCCCGTTTGTGCAAGGTTATAATCCGCCTGAAAGGTCTTTAGGGCCGTAAAAACGGCTTCATCGGCGATGCCGGTGATGCCAACCTTGTCATAGGGTTGATAATAGCCGAGGCGGTTGAGCGCCTTTTTCATCTGGCGCACGTCAAATTCGTCCACCTCGCCGTTCAGGGCAAAGGGCCGGGAAAGTTCGATTTTCATGAGGGTCTCGTTCAAATAAAAGAAAAGCCACGAGGCGCAGACACACCTGTGGCTTGAATAAGACTATATTCCTATATATGGAGCTTTTTGTCAAACATTATTTTCAGGAAAATGTTTGCATTTCCGCCGCAAATCCCCTAAAACGCGCCTATTCTTCGTAAATCCAAAGGCCTATGCGCCTCTGCGAAGAATATGAAGATCGCTTTTGCCTGCCCTGCGGGGAAGAACAGGCCTTAAGCCGATCTATCAAAAATCTGAAAGGACTATCACTAAAATGGGTAAAGCATCATCCAAAATCGCCGACAACGGCGATTCGAAAGAATTCGCCGCGTTATTGGGCGAATCCATGTCTACACACGCTTTTGAAGGCAATGTCGTCAAAGGCCGTGTTATCGAAGTACAAGAAGACGCCGTCATTATCGACGTCGGTCTGAAATCCGAAGGCCGCGTGGCCCTTCGTGAATTCTCCATGCCAGGTCAGGATCCAGAGATCCGCGCCGGCGATATCGTCGAAGTTTATGTCGACCGTATGGAAAACCGCGACGGCGAGACAGTTCTGTCCCGCGAAAAAGCACGCCGCGAAGAAGTCTGGCTGGATCTTGAAAAAGCATCCAACAAAGGCGAGCGCGTTACCGGCGTTATCTTTGGCCGCGTCAAAGGCGGTTTCACTGTCGATCTCGGCGGCGCCGTGGCATTCTTGCCAGGTTCCCAAGTTGACATCCGCCCCGTGCGTGATGTTGGCCCGCTGATGGGTACACCTCAGCC
>CBFGQF010000242.1:0-1518 GCA_965650865.1 uncultured Alphaproteobacteria bacterium
GCCGGCCTTTATCGTCATGCGCATTGGAAAGCTTCCACGCGGCAATCTCGACATTGCGTGCCGCGTTATAAACATTCTGCGGATCGATGTTGTCCGTCAGGTAGAACTCGGCCTTACCGCCATGTGCCTTGATCAACATGGTTTGCAAACCGACGATAAACGGCAGCACGCGATCTCCGGCATATTCCGGCTTGAAGGCCAGATGAATGGCATCGGTACCCTGTGCCTCATTGATCGCCTTGAATTTCCAGCCATGCGCGCCCTCGAACACCCAATCGACCATTTCCTCGGTAGTGCCTGACGTGCTTTTCCGGAGTTCGCGCGGATTGCGCTTGTAGAGCTTGGTCATCAAAAGGCGCAGACTAGCAGTGTTTTCGCGCATTTCGACATCAGCCATGCGGTCAAGATCGGATTTGCCAAATTGGCTGAAAGAGCTGCGGTCGGTATGCTGAGGTACTGACTTGCCATTAAGGGGAGGGGCCGAGGCCGCACACGCAGTAAGCTGGATGATTAAGGCGATTACGGCAAGTCTGGCGTATATAATTTTTGATCTCCCCTTTTGTTCGAATTGTATTGCCTTTCGCTTCAGATTTGTAAAACTCGGCACAAAACACGCCACCACAACTATTGGTTAGAATTGCCAGCTCATCACCACTTTCCCCAAGGCAAGTTATGAAGCAATGGATTTGTACGGTTTGCGGTTACATTTACGACGAAGCACAAGGTGATCCTGAGCATGGCATTGCCGCCGGCACCCGTTGGGAGGATGTGCCCGACACCTGGACCTGCCCCGATTGCGGTGTAGGCAAGCGGGATTTCGACATGGTTGAATTCGAGTAGAGAACATCTCCTCTTAGAAGCGAGTTTCAGCTCGCTTCCGCCTCATCCACCGCCTGTGATTACCGATTACTCGCATCCATCGCCATATATTAATACTTTCTGATATACTTATCCTAATATGTATTTAGAGGGTTGTGATAATGAATTCGCCCATCATTGAACAAGATCAGGATGCCGTTCTTTATCA
Source organism: uncultured Alphaproteobacteria bacterium (assembly GCA_965650865.1). Lineage (GTDB taxonomy): Bacteria > Pseudomonadota > Alphaproteobacteria > Micavibrionales > Micavibrionaceae > Micavibrio_A. The sequence goes on from CBFGQF010000242.1 coordinate 1,028, forward strand.
GAAACGCATCCCTATCTACACCCGTACGGTCAAAGGCAAGTTCCGTAATTTCAAGACTGGGGTTCTGCTTCTCGCCTATGCGGTATATTTCCTGTTGCCCTGGTTACCGTGGGAACGTTCCAGCGGCGCACAACAGGCCATCATGTTCGACATGGTATCCAGGCGCTTCTTCATTTTCGACCTTGTCGTATATCCGCAAGACATTTTCCTGCTCTCCCTGCTGCTTTTCATTGCCGCCACCTTGCTCTTCTTCGCCACCGGATTGATCGGCCGCGCCTGGTGCGGCTATTTCTGCTTCCAGACATTGTGGACCGATGCGTTCATGCTGATCGAACACATTATCCAGGGCGAGCGGCCGGCACGCATGCGATTGGCCAAACAACCATGGACGAGCATGGAAAAGATACTCAAGATCGGCGGCGCGCGCAGTCTGATGCTGCTGCTATCTTTCTGGACGGCTTTTACCTTCGTGGCCTATTTCAACCACACGC
>CBFGQF010000243.1:0-1516 GCA_965650865.1 uncultured Alphaproteobacteria bacterium
ACGAATGAGCGCCGGATCTTCGTAGCGTGGATTGTCATCGGTGATGATGAGGATATCTGAAAGATCTGCGCCGATTTTTCCCATGATCGGGCGCTTGCCTGCATCGCGGTTTCCGCCACAGCCAAGAATGGTGATCAGGCGGCCTTCCGTATGAGGGCGCAATGTTTTGAGAACGGTTTCGACGGCGGCGGGTTTGTGCGCGTAGTCCACATAAACCGCCGCGCCCGCTGGATGACCGGATATCAATTGCAGACGACCCGGCACACCGCGCAGTTTTGAGAGCAACGGCACAATTTTATTGGCATCCATACCGCCCGCAAGAACCATACCGAGGGCCAGCAGAGCGTTCATGACTTGGAAATCACCGACGAGCGGGAGCGTCACATCGTATTTATTGCCAAAAACCTCGATCGACAAATCCTGCCCCGCAGGATGAGTGGCGACAGAGAGAATACGGATATCTTTCCCATTCCGGCCGAAAGAAAGAACCTTGCGACCTGCCTTTTCGGTTATATCTTTCAGGCGGACGAAATAGTCATCATCGGCATTGAGGACAGCTGTTCCACCCTGCACGAGAACATCGCTGAACAGGCGCGATTTTGCCTTAAAATAATCGTCCATATCGGCGTGGTAGTCCAGATGGTCGCGGGAGAGATTGGAGTAACCCGCCACTGATACACGCACACCATCAAGGCGGAACTGGTCGAGACCATGGCTTGAGGCCTCCATGGCGAGGTGAGTAACCCCGACGGCCGCAAGATCCGCCAGTTCGGCATGAAGCGAAACTGTATCGGGCGTGGTAAGAGACCCCGCCCGTGCGAGCCCTGATCCGCGAATGCCAAGCGTGCCGAGCGAGGCCGACATCTTCACGCCTGCCAGTTCCCACAAAGCCTGTATAAATGTCACCGTCGATGTTTTTCCCGAAGTACCGGTTACGGCCACAATCATATCAGGCTGGCGTGCATAGAATTTCGCGGCCGCGTTTGCAAGCGCAAGACGCGGATTTTTCACGCCCACGAGAACGGCACCCGATCCTTCGGGGATCGTTGTCCCCTCTTCCGCCAGAATAGCGGCCGCACCGTTCAGGATTGCATTCTCGATAAAGGTACGGCCATCGACCTTGTTGCCGGGCAATGCGGCGAACAGAAAACCCTTCTTCACCTGCCTGCTGTCGGCGGTGATACCCGTGATTTCTATATCGGAAGAATGATTAATGATTTGAGAAAGACGCAAGATGCTTCTCCTTCTCTATTTGCTCTTTTGTTTTGACGTAGGCTGAAAGCGTGCCGCCCAGTTCGTCGCTCTCCTGCGGCTTCAATCCTTCTATGGCCACGATAGATTCGATCACCTTGCCAACAGCCGGCGCGGCAACCCAGCCGGCGGTGGCGTAACCATAGGATTCTTTAATCCCCTTTGGCTCATCCACCATGATATAGACCGCGTATTTTGGCGCCTCGGATGGAAAGAACGCGAGGAAAGAGGAACGGCGCTTGTCTTTATCATAGCGACCGTTTTC